>WGFF01000373.1 GCA_015492355.1 Deltaproteobacteria bacterium | reverse complement strand
GCCCCTGAGGGGTTCTATACGGTGTGTACCGTTGAGGAACTCAACAACCTGAGAGAGCCCATCCACACCGTAGACCTCTATGTCATCCACAATCAGTGCCTCTTTGATGTTCTCAAAAGGGAGGAGAAGGGCCTTGTTAAACCTCCTTGCACATACCGCAAAGGAAAGAACACCTCTTATCGGTCTTATCCTCCCGTCGAGGGATAGTTCCCCAACGATGATATAATCCGTAAGGTCCTTATCTTTTATGATGTCTTGGGCAGAGAGTATGCCCACTGCAACAGGGAGGTCGAACACAGTGCCTTCCTTCTTCACATAGGCTGGTGCAAGGTTTACTGTTATTCTACTGGTGGGGAAGGTATAACCAGAGTTCTTTATGGCGGATTTGACCCTGTCTCTGCTCTCCTTCACAGCACTGTCAGGGAGTCCCACAGTTGAGAAACACGGAAGCCCCCTTGAGATGTCCACCTCCACCTCGACAGGATGTGCATCTATACCAAGGACAAAGCCACTCAATACCCTGGCGAGCATAGAGGTAATATTAACAGGAAAGGCTCGGATGGGCAAGTCCTTAAAGGGCTGATGGTTCATCCGGGCAGGTAGTCGATTATGGAAGGCACAGAAGGGGGGTTGCTGGAGAAATATCTTTTGAAATGGGGATTATAGCCCTGGAAGGGTTTTTTATCCCCTTCCCAAAAGCCCCTGAGCCCAAGGTCTTCTGGAAGGGAGGTGAGGTCTCCGGGATAGAGGCAGAGGTATAGACAAAAAACAAGGGTGTGTGTGTGAATCTTCAACCCCTCTGGGAGGGTTTTTATCTCTTTCTGGGCCATCTTATCTGTGCCTGTGCTGCTGCAAGCCTTGCTATGGGCACCCTGAAGGGAGAACACGATACATAGTCAAAGTCATTTCGCTGGCAGAACTCAACGGATGCAGGGTCTCCTCCGTGCTCGCCACATATACCTATTTTAAGGGACGGATTTGCCTTCCTTCCCTTCTGTACCGCCATCTTTATAAGTAGCCCCACACCTTCCTGATCAAGGGACTGGAAGGGGTCTGTCTTGAGTATGCCTGCCTTCTTCTCGTCCACATACTCTGGCAGGAACCTTCCTGCATCGTCCCTTGACATGCCGAGTGTCATCTGTGTGAGGTCGTTGGTACCGAAGGAGAAGAATTCAGCTATCCTGCCTATCCTGTCTGCAAGGAGTGCTGCCCTGGGTACTTCTATCATGGTACCTACACTGTATTTCACCCTCACTCCCTGCTCCTTCATCACCCTTTCAGCGACCTCCCTTGTCCTCTGGGCGAGTATACCCAGTTCCTTTGCATCCATGATGAGGGGGAGCATTATCTCTGGCAGTACCTTTATACCCTTCTTCTTGCATTCACATGCAGCCTCCATTATAGCCCTGACCTGTGTATCGAGTATCTCTGGATAGGTGATACATAGCCTGCAACCCCTGTGTCCGAGCATGGGGTTTGTCTCATGGAGCCTGGATATGTTTCTCTTTACCTGATGGAATGGCATGCCGAGCATCTGGGCGAGGTGTTTCTGTTCGTCCTCTGTATGGGGTACGAACTCATGGAGTGGTGGGTCAAGGAGCCTTATTGTCACAGGCTTTCCATCCATTGCCCTGAAGATACCCATAAAATCCCTCTTCTGGAAGGGGAGGAGTTCCTCCAGAGCCTCTTTCCTTGTCCCTTCGTTCTCTGCCAGTATCATCCGCTGTATGGCTATCCTCCGCTCGTCCGTATCGAAGAACATGTGCTCTGTCCTGCATAGCCCTATACCCTCTGCACCGAGCCTTACTGCATTTTCTGCATCATAGGGTGTATCCACGTTTGTCCTTACCTTCAGCACCCGTACCCTGTCAGCCCACTTCATGAGTGTATCGTATGCAGGCGGGAGCTCGGGGTCTATAAGCCTCAATGCAGTCCTGAAGACCTCACCTGTGGAGCCATTGAGTGTTATCTCATCACCTTCCTTTATGACGGTGTTGCCCACCTTCATGGTCTTACCTTCGTAGTCTATGTTGAGGTCTTCACAGCCCACCACACAGCACTTGCCCCATCCCCTTGCAACTACTGCTGCATGGGAGGTCTTACCACCTGTTGCAGTGAGTATACCCTTTGCAGCGTGCATACCACCCACATCCTCAGGACTCGTCTCCTTTCTGACGAGCACCACCCTCTCACCCCTTGCTGTCCACTCCTCTGCGTCCTTTGCGGTAAACACCACACGTCCGGAGGCAGCACCAGGCACAGCACCTATACCAGCGGCAAAGAAGTATTTTTTGAGCTCCTCCTTCGGTATGGATGGATCTATAACAGGATAGAACAATCCCTCTATATCCTTGTCAGTTATCCTGAGGATGGCTTCCTCCCTGGTTATGAGTCTTTCCTTTACCATATCCACTGCTATCTTGAAAGAAGCCCTGGGAGAACGCTTGCCAGCCCTTGTCTGGAGTATGTAGAGTTTTCCCTCCTCTATTGTGAACTCTATATCCTGCATGTCTCTATAGTGTCTTTCCAGTTTTTTTCTTACCTGGCAGAGCTGTCTGTACACCTTCGGCATTATACGTTCGAGGTCTTTAAGATGTATGGGGGTGCGTATACCAGCCACCACGTCCTCACCCTGGGCATTCATAAGGAGGTCGCCATAGAATGTATTTTCCCCTGTGCTCGGGTCCCTTGTGAAACATACACCTGTACCTGAATTATCTCCCATGTTGCCGAAGACCATCTGGACGATGTTCACCGCTGTACCCTTAAGTCCTGTTATCTTCTCTACCTTTCTGTATGTTACAGCCTTTTCTGCCATCCATGACCTTATCACAGCATCTATCGCCCCGCGCAGTTGTTCCCCGGGGTCATTCGGGAATTCCTCCCCTGTATGGTCCTTGTACACCTTCTTGAGTATGGGTATGAGTTCTTCCAGTTCCTCCTCGTTTACATCCGTATCAAAGACAGTACTCCTTCTGAGCCGTACCTTTGTACGTCTCTCCTTGATATCATTGAACTCCTCTTCGAATCTTTCCCTGGGCACACCCTTTGCGGTTGAACCATACATGACTATAAAGCGCCTGTAGGCATCCAGGGCAAATCTCCTGTTGGTGGTCTTCTTTGAGAGTCCCTCCACAGACACATCGTTCAAGCCGAGGTTGAGTATGGTCTCCATCATCCCTGGCATCGACCTTGCCGCACCAGACCTTACAGACACAAGAAGGGGATCGTCAGGGTCTCCAAACCTCTTGCCTACAAGCCTTTCAAGCCTTGTTATGTTTCTTGAGAGTTCTTTGTCGAATCCAGGGGGATAGGTCCTGTTGTGCCTGTAGTAGTAATCACACACCTCTGTTGTTATGGTAAAACCTGCCGGAACAGGCAGACCTATATTGGTCATCTCTGCAAGTCCTGCCCCTTTACCGCCAAGGAGTTCCTTCATCTTTCCATTGCCCTCAGCCTTGCCACCACCGAAGAAATAGATAAATTTCTTCTTCGCCATAGAACACTCCTCCCGGGAAAGATTTTCCAGTTAAGATTAACAGAAAAGTAGAAAAACATCAACGAAATAACTATGGTAATGGGTCATCAAATCGGACCTGAAGTATGTAGATATTGAGGGGCAAGTTGTTGTGGGGAAAACCCTCCGGGTTTATCGCCCTTTTCTGGTAAAAAAGTGTTTTCCCCTGTCCCCTTTCCCAAAGAACTTTAGACCAAAAGTTTTGGGGAAGGGAGTTTGAGGGAAACCCCTTTTACAAAAGGGGTTTCCCTCAGGACTTAGTCCGAAAAAGATACCCCATTACCATAACCATTGGATCGAAAGGAGGGGGGTTTTATTGCAGGACAAAGGGGGCAGGACCTTCCACTCTGTTGACCCATCCGGGTGGCCACATAACCATCCTGAAAGGAGGCTTTATCAATGAGACCATTCATTCCTGCTCATAGGATGCAGCTTCTGGCAGGGCTTGTAAAAGGGGCTCTTCAGGGCACCGTCCACTCCAGACCTTGACAGGGTTTTGAATCCTTAATATCATACTCTGATGGAAATCTTCTGGTTGACCTCCCCTCCCACACGAGGCATTCTGGCATGTCTTAGTAAGGTGGGAAGAGAGGAGACAACCCGTGGTTTCCCTCATTACCCCTTGCTTCAGGGTACTTCACCTGTTCCCCCTTTATCGAAGGGTAAGGGATTTATCAGGCAGGTAGACCTCTTGGGAAGGGGTGTGGTTGTTTTAAAAACGTCGTCCAAGGAGGAACAATGGCTCGGGAAGAGATACCGGTCTACATAGAAGACGAGATGAAGAAGTCCTACCTTGATTACGCCATGTCCGTAATCATAGGCAGGGCTCTACCTGATGTGCGGGATGGATTCAAGCCTGTACACAGGAGGATCCTCTATGCCATGCACGAGATGGGTGTAGAGTGGAACAAGCCCTACAAGAAATCCGCAAGGGTCGTGGGAGATGTGATAGGTAAGTATCACCCCCATGGAGATGCTGCGGTGTATGATGCCATAACGAGGATGGTTCAGGATTTTTCGCTACGCTATCCCCTCATAGATGGGCAGGGCAATTTCGGCTCTGTGGACGGGGACCCCCCTGCGGCGATGCGGTACACAGAGGTGAGGATGGCGCGCCTGTCAGAGGAACTCCTCAAGGATATAGAGAAGGATACTGTGGATTTCGCACCCAACTACGATGGCTCGCTCAGGGAGCCTGTTGTCCTCCCTGCAGCCTTTCCGAATCTCCTTGTGAACGGTTCATCCGGTATAGCAGTGGGCATGGCAACCAACATGCCACCTCACAACCTGAGGGAGGTGATAGATGCCCTTGTATACCTTGCAGAGAATCCCTCTGCAACGGTGGAGGAACTCATGGAGTTCATCCCAGGACCAGATTTTCCAACAGGTGCCTTTGTGTACGGTACATCAGGGATAAAAGAGGCTTACAGGACAGGTAGAGGGGTGATACAACTGCGGGCAAGGGCAATGACAGAGAAGAATCCCAGAACCGGCAGGGTGAGTATAGTCATAACAGAGATACCCTACATGGTGAACAAGGCTAAGCTCATCGAGAACATAGCAAACCTTGTAAGGGACAAGAAGATAGAGGGCATATCTGACCTCAGGGATGAGTCCGACAGAGAGGGTACAAGGATAGTTGTGGAACTCAAAAGGGACGAGGTTGCAGAGGTGATACTCAATAACCTCTACCTTCACACCCAGATGCAGACCTCCTTCGGTATCATCAACCTTGCCATAGTAGACGGTCAGCCCAAGGTTTTGAGTCTACAGCAACTCCTCCAGGAGTTTTTAAGATTCAGAAAAGAAGTGGTAACCAGACGCACCTCCTATGATCTCAGGAAGGCAAAGGAGAGGGCTCATCTCCTGGAGGGTTTGAAGATAGCGATAGATAACCTCGACCTCACCATAAAACTCATACGCTCCTCGAAGAGTCCTGCGGAGGCAAAGACCTCCCTCAAAGAAAGGCTAAAACTCACAGACCAGCAGGCACAGGCGATACTGGATATGCGTCTGCAGAGGCTCACCGCACTTGAGAGGGACAAGATAGTCAAGGAGTACAAGGAGGTAAAGGCACTTATTAAGAGGCTCGAAGAGATACTCTCCAGTGAAAGGCTTCTTATGAAGGTGGTTGTGGACGAGCTCAAGGGGATAAGGGAGAGATACGGTGATGAGAGAAGGACAGAGATAATAGAGGAGACCGAGGAGATATCCATGGAGGATATCATAGCAGAGGAGGATATGGTCGTTACCATCTCGCACAATGGATATATAAAGAGGAACCCCACAAGTCTCTTCAGGATACAGAAAAGGGGTGGCAAGGGCAAGGCAGGGATGAGTACAAGGGAGGAGGACTTTGTATCGAGCCTGTTCATAGCCTCCACACACAGTTACATACTCTTTTTCACAGACAAGGGCAAGGTCTACTCGCTCAAGGTCTACGACATACCGCAGGCAGGAAGGAGTACAAGGGGCAAGGCAATAGTCAATATACTCAACATCTCGCAGAACGAGCGTATAACAGCCTTTCTGCCGGTAAGGGAGTTTGCAGAGGGGAGATACGTGGTCATGGCAACGAGGAACGGTACCATAAAGAAGACAGACCTCATGTCCTTTGCAAACATCCGCTCTGGCGGTATCATAGCCATCTCGCTCGAAAAGGACGATAGCCTCATCTCCGCAAGGCTCACCGATGGCAGGATGGGTATATTCATAGGCACGCACAAGGGAAAGGCGATACGCTTCGATGAGAGGGAGGTAAGGGAAATGGGCAGACAGGCTCGTGGAGTGAGGGCTATAAAACTCGAAAAGGATGATTATGTGGTATCCATGGAGACGGTCGACCAGGAGGCAACCATACTCACTGTTACAGAAAAGGGCTTTGGCAAGAGAACAGAACTATCCGAATACAGGACCCAGTCAAGGGGTGGAAGCGGTATAATCAATATAAGGATTACGGACAAAAATGGACCTGTAAGTGGTATGGCACAGGTAAGGGACAACGACGAGATAATGATAACCACCAGCAGGGGAAAGATAATAAGGATATCCATGAAGGACGTACCTGTGATAGGCAGGAACACACAGGGAGTGAGGCTCATGGATATAGAGGGGGATGAGAAGGTAACCGATATCGCACCCATTTATGAAGGGGAGAACCTCTTTTGAGGTAGGTGTGTTTGTCTCTATGGATAACACCCTCTCCACTGGGGTGTGGTCCCTGGTGGAGGTCAGGGGTGAGGCTGGGGTTCGGATGTGAAGCCAAGCCATGGAGGCAGTGATTTTACCATGATATAACCCCCTGAGCAATGGGTGTTCACCCTCAGGGTGTTCACTCTCGGGGTATCAACCCTCAGGGTATCAATCCCGGGGGATTTTAATCCAGAGGTTTTTTAGGAAAAGAGGCAGGAAAAGATATCCATTATCAGGGAATCCCAACAAAGGAGGGCATGGTGTTCCCCTCTGGTTTTGTCACCTCCGTGGTTTTCTGTCTTCTCCTTTACAGTTGTTCCGGTGACCCTGCCCTTGAGCTCTTCCAGAAGGCTGAAACCCTCCTCGGTAAGGGCAACTATCACGGGGCAATAGAGGGCTACAGGCGGGTTGTGAAGGAATATCCTGAAAGTCCCTATGCATCCATAAGTCAGTACAAGCTCGGTTTCGTATACAACCGCCATCTCAAGGACGTGGACAAGGCACTCGATGCCTACATGGCGCTTTTCTATCTCTATCCTGATAGTAAGGAGACCGTCCAGGCAAGGAAGGATATGGCAGGCATATACTCAGAGCTGGGAGACCACAGGAGGGCTATTGAGGAGTACCAGTTTCTTCTGGAGGAAGGGCCACCTGCCAGAAGGGCAGATTATCAATATCTCATAGCAATGGAATACATAAAGCTTAACGACTTCCAGCAGGCACGTGTTGAACTCAGGGAGCTCCTTGATATAGTATCCTCACCTGAGTTCATCTCAAGGATATACTATCAGCTCGCAAATACCTACTTTCTCGAAGGCAGGCTCAATGAGGCTATAGAGACCTACAGTAAGGTGATAGAAAAAGCCCACAACCAGTCAATGGTGCTTGAGGCAAGGCTCGGAAAAGCCATAGCCCTTGAGGAGCTCGGAAGACTCACAGACGCACTATCTATCCTCAAGGGGCTCATGGAGGTCTATCCCAACAGGGAGGCGATAAGTACAAGGATAGAATGGATAGAGAAGCGGTTGAAGGAAGGTCCGAAGACCAAAAAGAAGAGAAGAAAGAAGAGATAGCCCTTCAGGGGGATATCTGTGTCATAGGTGCTGGTAGCTGGGGCACCACCCTTGCCAACCTGCTTGCCCACAAGGGCTACAGGGTGAGGCTCTGGGTAAGAAGAGACGAGCTCCTGAGGACTATAAAGGATACCCGCGAGAACAGGGTCTATCTCCCGGGGGTGAGACTCAGCAGTCTTATCCATGCCACCACATCCCTTGAGGAGGCGCTCAGCAGGGCAGGATTCATTGTATGTGCCATACCATCCCATGGTATAAGGGAGATATTCCAGAAGGCATCCCGGTTCATATCCGTTGAGAGTGTGGTTGTGAGCGCATCCAAGGGCATAGAGGAGGATAGCCTTCTTACGTGCAGTGGCATACTCATGGAGATACTGCCATCCCAGCAGCACCACAGGATAACTGTCCTTTCTGGTCCTTCCTTTGCAAGGGAGGTAAGTAGAGGGCTTCCCACAGCGGTATGTGTGGGATGCAGAGAGATGGATGTAGGGGGGCTTGTACAGAGGGTCTTTTCTACAGCCCACTTCAGGGTGTATACCAACAGGGATATTACAGGTGTGGAGATAGGTGGTGCACTCAAGAACGTTATAGCCATTGCATCAGGTGTATCCGATGGGCTGGGGCTCGGATACAATGCAAGGGCAGCACTTATTACAAGGGGACTTGCAGAGATATCGAGGCTTGGAGTGAGGATGGGGGCAGACCCTCTCACATTTTCAGGGCTTTCAGGGCTCGGAGACCTCCTGCTTACCTGCACAGGGGAGCTCAGCAGGAACAGAAAGGTGGGACTGGAGGTGGGAAGGGGAAGAAAACTGGGGGAGGTAATAAAGGACATGGTAATGGTTGCAGAAGGGGTGAGGACCTCCAGGGCTGTACTGAAACTTGCAAGAAAATACAGGGTGGATATGCCCATAACAGAGGAGGTAAACAGGATACTGTACGAGGACAAGGACCCGAAAAGGGCTGTAATGGAACTCATGACAAGGAGACTCAAGGAAGAGACAGGATGAGGGCAAGGGTACTGGTTATATGTCTACTCTTTTCTCTTGCCATCCTCTCTCCATGGGCAGGGCTCTCATCTTCAGATGACCCCTTTGCCCGTGCAAGGAAGAGGATGGTGGAGGTGGATATCAAGGGCAGGGGTATAAAGGACAGGAGGGTGCTCAGGGCTATGGGAAGTGTGCCAAGGCACCTGTTTGTGGAGGAGTACCTGAGAAGGGAGGCATACGCAGACTATCCACTGCCCATAGGCGAGGGACAGACCATATCCCAGCCCTATGTGGTTGCACTTATGACAGAGCTCCTTGAGCTGAAGCCTGACGACAGGGTGCTTGAGATAGGCACGGGCTCTGGTTACCAGGCAGCAGTACTTGCAGAGATCGTAAAGGAGGTCTATACCATCGAGATACGAAAGGGGCTCTTTGAGAAGGTAAAAAGAAGGCTTAAAGACCTTGGATACCACTCCATAAAGGTCAAACACGGTGATGGCTACTTCGGATGGGAGGAATACGCCCCATTCGATGCCATCATAGTAACCGCAGCAGCAAACCACATACCCCCGCCACTGCTTAAACAGCTCAAGGAAGGGGGAAGGCTCGTCATACCGCTGGGTTCGACAAGATACTTTCAGACACTCACACGTATCACGATGGTGAAGGGAGAGCCGATCGTGGAACACATAACAAGTGTGAGATTCGTGCCCATGATAGGGAGGATGGGCTCAGCCACCCCGCACGACTGAGGTTCAGGTCCCCTGTACCCCTTTCAGGGCATCTTAAGCCCAAGGTCTTTTTGAATGGAGTTAAGCGAAGTTTCCCGCCCACAGTGCGGGGCATTCTGGCGGGTATCGTAAGCCTCCATAAAAAAAGGGACCGGCAAAGGTCCCTCTACTGGTTTAGAAGGTTAACCCATCCTTCTCCCTTACTTATATTTCAAGCAGGAGAGACACCCTTGTGGAATGTCTCCCCTGCAACACACGATTGTAAGAGTGGTATCAGATGGAAGCATAAGGTTCTGGGTGCCTCCTTCTGGAAAGGGAAAGCCCCCTTTCTTGAGCCCCCTTTAGCCTCCCATCCTGTAAGTAATCTCCACGTGCTTTATTCTGTTGTCCCCTGTTCTCTTAAGCCTTACTTCCTTGTCCAGGACAGCAAGGCTCGTTACATTCTCGAAGGACTCCAGTATGTTCCAGCCCTCTCTGGCACTCACAGACCTGTAACACTCATCGGCTATCTCAAGACATACGGTGAACCTGGTATCGGGATTGAGCCTGTAGGCTATGACCTTCTCGATAGGTCCCATGAGTCCCTCAACCTCTGTCTTCACCACTATTTCATTGTATTCAGGATTTATGGCTACCACAGTGCCCATTATATCCCCTGCTGTTGCTGGCTGATGGAGCAGTAAGGTGGTAAGTAGTATTCCGAGTATCCCTATCCTTGGTATTTTCATCTCTCACACCTCCTCATCTTTTCGATCTGCGGAAGGGAGAAGAGGGTCTTTCTCCCTTCCAGCATAAACCCGTTAGAACGGAGAGATAAAGTCGTAGGGTTGAAAGTTCACACCAGCGGGATAGTTGATCTTTATATGTGCTACCTTCTCACCCCTTCCGGTGTAGAAGACAGTTACCTCTTTTCCCACACAGGACAGCCCCTCCGCATCGAAGTGCTCAAAATCCTTGAGTATCCTCAGACCCTTGATCGCATGTCCAGTATCACAGTCTCCTGCCCAGCAGATGGTGAGCTTTGTTTTCCTGTCTATCGAGAGTTTCACATCCCTTGTCTCAGGACCCATGATCCCGAGCACCTCGGTAC
>WGFF01000372.1 GCA_015492355.1 Deltaproteobacteria bacterium | reverse complement strand
TTGATATAATTAATTATCTTTACATTGGAGTTTTTCCTGCCTACGGGAGAGGAGACTTCCAGCCTTAAAAAAAATTGGAGGTATCAAAATGAAGTATTTGGCCAGGATTATGATGGTGGCTGTCATCACGATGGTATGTGCAGGTATAACCTATGCAGGAGCCAAGCACGAGCCCACTGAAGAGGACCTTAAGAAATCCTACGAGCATCAGACACAGGGCAATATATACGATGACGAGGGTAAGTATGACGAGGCTATTGCTGAATATAAGGAAGCCCTTAAGTACAACCCAGATGATACGAATACACTCTTCAACCTCGGTATAGTCTACCTCAAGATAAACAAGCCGAACGAGGCTGTAAAGGTCTTCAGCAGGGTTGTGGAGATAGATGACAAGGATTTTGAGGCATACAACCTCCTCGGTCTTGCCTACAGGGGACTTGGCAAGAAGGAAGAGGCAAAAAAGGCATGGGAAAAGTCCCTCTCAATAGAGCCCCATCAGACGATGCCTCATAAATTCATGGAGGAACTGAAAGACCTCTGATAGGACTCAATATAATCGAATATCAAAAAAATATCCCCATCTGAACACAAAAAAGACAGATGGGGATATTTTTGATTGACCTATTGTCGAGGCTAAAATCCTTATACAGGAGAGACAGTAATGTCAGATACCATCAAACCACAGTCCCACAACTGGCTCCACTATTTTGGCGGACTGGCATTCCTGATGCTTATCCTCCAGCTCGGAACAGGTATATTCCTTACCATGTTCTATGACCCTACACTCAAGGGTGCCTACAAGAGTGTTCAGTACCTTACAAACGAGGTGGCTGGGGGAAGCCTTCTAAGGAATCTTCACCGCTGGATAGCGCTCTGCATATTCCTCGCTGTCATAATCCATACGGTACGCTCCACACTGAGAAAGGATTTTATGAACACAGCAAAGAGGGTATACTGGCTAACAGGTGTACTGCTGATACTGCCTATCTTTCTTTTAATATATACTGGGCTGATACTGCCATGGGAGTGGAAGGGATACTGGTTTATGGAGATGATACCCAACTACTTTGGAGAGATACCCGTTGTTGGGGCAACGCTCAAGGGATTCTTCCTTGATACCTTCACCCTGCCGAGATATCTCGTGATACATATACTCATACTCCCGCTCATCTGCCTTGTACTCGTGGATTATCACTTCCTGAGCAGGCTCAGAAAGCGTGGTATCTTCAGATACATGGTAAGACATACCATCATTACCATACCATTTATAGTGATACTCTTTGTACTCTCTGTATACGTGACCATCCCATCGCAGGACCCTGACATAATACCACTGCCCCTTGAGGGTGAATACATACCCACACCAGAATGGTGGTCACTCCTCATACTCCTTCCATTCCTTTATTTTAAGGGCTTGCCTGTACAATTGCTCTCCATCTATCTGCCGGTGATACTCCTCTTTGTCATTGCCTTCCTGCCGTACTATCTCAAGGAAAGGCAACCTGGCACTATCCAGACAGAGACTAACAGCTTGTGGAAAAGGTTGTGGCATAATGGTACACTATCCCTTGTGTTCAGGGGAGTTGTTGTAACCCTTATCGTTGCCATATTGTTCGGGCTCATCTATCTCGGGTCCTACAACTCACCTACCTTTGGGTGCAATAGTTGTCATAATCTGTACAGGGGATTCAGGATGGGTGTGCCCCCTGATAACTTCAAGGACAGGACTAAACTGCCGAATCTCGATGACAACGCATGGATGATGGGACACTGGTTCTATCCCACAGAGATATACTGATATGAAGAAGATACACTGGATTGTATTGATAGTGCTCTGCACGGTAGTAGTAGGTGCCGGTCTGTACGTCTATCTCAAGGACGATACAGAGGATGTGCGCAGGGATATCATAACCTACATCGACGCAATAAGGGCAGGTGACTTCAAGACCGTATTCGACTATCACGCACCTTCACAGAGAAGAAGGCTCCTTATAATCAAAAGGAGCCATGACGATGTGGAGGACCTCCTGGAAGAACTCTACAAGGAGCAGAAGGAGTCCTTTGAACAGGCTCCCTTCACCACCGACCTCACTGGAGAGTGGTCGGAGAAGTTCATCTTCCCGAGGGATTCTGACTACAGGATAGTTGATATAGAGATGGTGGTCGATACAGAGAATCCCTCCCAGCCACTTAAGGATATTGTGGAGCGCATAAATGCGGTTGTGACAGTTGGGGTCAACTACAGGGATAAGTCCACAGCCCCTGATATCAACGGGAAGGTAAAGAGGGCAACGTACAGGATAAAGATGATACACAGTGAGAATGTGGCAAGGACATTGAGGGGCGAGGTGGAATACAAAAGATGGCTCTTCAAGGCGATATCGGTTGTGGACGGATCGATTGAGTACTGGTAAGAAGGACCGGGAAAGCCCTGTTGGGAAGCCATAGCCAGAGGGCTGAACCTGTGCCCATTGTTTTCCAGACCGATTCGATTCAGGCAGGATTATTCAAGGTAATGGGTATCTTTTTCGGACTAAAATTTGCCTGTATCCTGAGGGAAACCCCTTTTGTAAAAGGGGTTTCCCTCAAACTCCCTTCCCCAAAACTTCTAATCTAAAGTTTTTTGGGAAAGGGGGCAGGGGGAAAACACTTTTTTACCAAAAAAGGACGATAGCCCGGAGGGTTTTCCCCACGACAACCTTGCCATCTCACCGATACCCTGGAATGGAAAGGTACAGAAAAAGGGATGTCCCTGCGCCTGGTGGTATGCTTGCGATGCTCGGTCCGGGTATCATCTGGATGGCACTGGCTCAGGGAAGCGGGGAACTAATATGGTGGCCCTACATCATAGCCAAGTATGGCCTTACCTTTCTATTCCTTCTCCTTCCTGCATGTCTTCTCCAGTACCCGGTAACCTATTCCATCGGCTATTATACCGTTGCAACCGGGGAGAGTATCTTTCAGGGATTCATAAGGCTCAACAGGGTATTTGCCATCATACTGTGGCTTCTCATGACCCTGTCGTTTCTCTGGTTTGGAGCCTTTGCATCAGCAGGTGGCACTGCACTTGCCGAACTTACGGGCTTTCCTGCATCATTCACCCAGAGGGGAAGGACACTCTTCTGGGCATACGTCTCCATGGGTATATTCCTTTCTGCCATACTTTTTAGCAGGGTGGTATACACTCTTATAGAGAGGTTCATGAAGGTCGTGGCTATAGTGACGGTGGTGGGTCTTGTATGGGCGTGTTCTGAGGAGAGGGTGGTCGGGTATCTACCCGAGTTTGTAAGGGGACTGTTTGGATCTGTGGGACCTATGCCAAGGATGTGGGACCCATCGGATGCAACAAAACTCCTGACAGCAGTGACCTTTGCAGGGCTTGGTGGATTCTGGACACTCTTTTACTCCTACTGGCTCAGGGAAAAGGGAATAGGGATGTCGGCATACATAGGCAGGATTACAGGACCTGTCACTGGAAGACCCGAGGTCATACCTGATACAGGGTTCATTCCCATGGACGACGAGGAGAACAGAAGGCGGTTTGTCAGATGGAAGAGGTATCTCCTTGTTGACAGTGGCATCGGTATATTCGGGAATATATTTACAACACTCATGACCTGTCTGCTTGCCTATGCCCTTCTCTTTCCAGAGGGTATTCTACCCCAGGGCTACGAGATAGCAGTGGTACAGAGTAGGTTCTTTGAGGTCAACTGGGGTGGTATAGGTACTGTTATATTTCTCATCGTTGCCTGTGCCTTCCTCTCTGATACATGGCTTGCAACCGTTGATGCTGTAAGCCGTATACAGGCGGATATATTCCACTCACTCTTCCCTGTCACAAAGGGGGTGTCAGTAAGGACACTCTATTATGTATTCCTTGCCATACTCACGGTTGTAACATCCGTAACGATGCTCTTTACCGCACCCGGACCACTTATACTCCTGAGTGCCCTCATAGGATTCATAGGGACGTGCATCTTTTCAGGGGCACTCATAGTGCTCAATCATTACTATCTACCGAAACATCTACCAGCATGGGCAAGCCCTGGGAGGGGAACCCTGGTGTTACTCTCCATCGCATTCATAGCCTATATTGTACTTGCATGTGCCTATATACTCTTGAGGATGGGATACAGATTATGAGGATAAGGATAGTATATGCAGGGGTCTTTGTCCTGTGTCTTCTCTTTACCCCCTCGTGTGTCTCCTCTGGCAGTAACCATACTGATACAGGCAGAGTTCTGGCAGAGAGGTATCTTGAGAAAAAGGAGATAACCTCCCTCAGCCTCTCTCCTGACAGGGTAGAGTCTGTGCGGAGGGATTTTATTGACTCCATAACTAAGGTGCTTGGAGAGCCTGTCGGTTACAAGGTTGCCCTTACCAATCCTGCACTCCAGAGGCGCTTCAACATGGATGAGCCTGTATGGGGTGTACTCCTCAGGGGTATGCTCCTTGAGAATGGCACGATCCTCCATCCCCGCTTCGGTGCACGGCCGATGGTGGAGGGAGACCTCCTGGTGAGGATAGGTGATGAAGGTATAAACGATGCCAGAACCCCTGTGGAGGTGCTCAGGGCTATAGATTCTGTGATACCCTTTATTGAGCTTCCTGATCTTATGTTTTCAAAGGGTGCAAGGATAGATGGCTTGGCTATAAGGGCTGTAAATGGAGGAGCGAGATTCGGGGTCATGGGTAGAGAGATACCTGTAACCCCCACTCCCGAATGGCAGAGGAGACTCAGGGACTTTACCGTTGAGATACTCGATGGAAAGGGCAGTGTCCTTACCTGGGGCAGAGGGAGCAATCTCATGGGAGACCCTCTCAGGGTTGTGATATGGCTGAGGGATTCCCTCAAAAAAGAGGGTATGAGGCTTAAAAAAGGGGACCTTATCTCCCTTGGCAGTGTCACAGGGCTTGTACCACCCGGGAAAAAGAAGGTTATAAGGGCTGTATACAGGGGATTGAGCCCTGAGGGGATGGTGGAGGTATATGTGAGGTTCCATACCGGGGAAGAACCAGGGTAGGTGTCTATATTGCTTCAGGGGGTCTTACCCCCTGAAACCCCCGTTTTTACCGGGGGAAACCCTCCGGACTATCGCCCTTTTCTGGTAAAAAGGTGTTTTCCCCT
>WGFF01000371.1 GCA_015492355.1 Deltaproteobacteria bacterium | reverse complement strand
GTGTATACAATATACAATCTATATGGAAAAGATAAGGGTCCTTGATTATCGAGTAGAGAAGCCCCTTACCCTGAGGGAGCGGATAGTGGATTTCATAAAGGACTCTGTCATATCCGGGCGTCTGAAGCCCGGCGAGAGGGTCCCTGAGCAGGAGATAGCAGAGAGTTTCGGTATAAGCAGAACACCCATCCGTGAGGCATTCAGGCAGTTAGAGTCAGAGGGTTTTCTCACCATCACCCCCAGGAAGGGTGCGGTTGTAAGCCCCATCACAGACAAGGATGTGCGGGAGTTTTACGCCATAAAGAGTATACTCGAGGGATATGCCGCAAGGAAGGCATGTCCGAAGCTCACCCAGAAGGATATAAAAAGGCTTGAAAGTCTGAATGCCCAGATGTTAAAATGTGCCCGTAGAAACGATGTAAAGGGCTTTTTCAGGCTCGATAATCAGTTCCACGACCTATTTATCAAGGCGTGTGGAAACGACAAACTTTACAATCTCGTCCATCAGCTGGTACAGCAGTTCGAACGCTTCAGGATAACCTCCCTTTCTCTTCCCGGGAGGATGCACAGCTCGGTAAAACAGCATACAGAGATAATCGAGGCGTTTAAGAAGGGCGATGAGGAACTGGTAGAGACCCTTGTGCGCGCCAACGCAGAGAGGGGAGGAGAGGTGCTGGTGCAGGAGATCCTCAAGGAGAAGACCAGACAGAAGGCAAATTGAACAAGCCCTCTTCTAAGGGCTAAGGGGAGAGGTATGGCTCTTATCAATACTCCAGAGGCAGCCCAGAGGCTCGCCAGGACCATAATATCCGATATCGCACTCTACAACAGGGACAAGATACTCGAGGGCATAAAGAATGATAACATATTCGAACTCCTGGAGAAGGAACTCAAGGAGGGAGAGGAACTCTACATGAGTAGGGTAGACCCTGAACTCGCAAAAAAGACAAACTTCTATAACAAGGCAATAGTGGATATACTCATAAAGAGGAGCGGTGATATAGAGTCAGAGATCTGGTAGACCTAACCACACCACAATGCCCCGTGTGGTGGGGGATGAAAAGACAAAGGGGCTATGCCTGTTTGAAACCCCTGAAAGCAAAACCCCCGTAACACCCTGGAACTGACCCGTTGCAGGTCTTTTTAAGTGACGAAAGCCACCTTGAGGAAGGTTCCCATCGGAGAGGATTCTCACAGTGTTGAGACGGTTGTTCCTTGAGTGAGTCTTCTGCACTTAAAGGGTCCTGGAGAAGGGGCTAATCTTTAAACTATGGAGCCCCCATCTTGCAGGCTCCGGGGCTTTGCAAAGGAGGGGTGAATCCTCTGACCTCTGGTCAGTAGTACTGCTTTCCGCCATGAATCCTACCCTCACCTTCACTGTATCCCCTGAGGAGATATCCAGAAGGCTCGATATATATCTAAGGGACAGGCTCCCCGAGCTTACACGTTCCTCCATAAAGAACCTCCTTGAAAAGGGAAGGATACTTGTAAACGGCTCTGCACTCAAGGCAGGCTACAGGGTGAAGGCAGGGGACAGGATAGAGGTCTTTCTGCCCGAGCCAGAGCCAGTGGCAGTCGAACCAGAGCCCATACCCCTTGAGATAATACACGAGGACGATGACATTGTTGTCATAAACAAGCCACCCTTCATCGCAGTCCATCCTGGTGCAGGGAGAAGGAAGGCCACCCTTGTAAGTGCCCTCCTCCATCATACAGAGAGGCTCTCGAACGTGGGCGGACCCCTTAGACCAGGCATAGTGCACCGTCTGGACAAGGACACATCGGGTGTTATGGTCGTGGCAAGGACCAATCCCGCACACCTTGCCCTTTCAAGGCAATTCAAGGACCATACAACAAAAAAGACCTATGTCGCTGTGGTCTGGGGGGTGGTGAAAAGGGATGAGGGAACGATAGACCTTGTTATTGGAAGGGATAGTGCCCACAGAAAGAGGTTTTCTACAAGGACGAAAAAGGGCAGAAAGGCTGTAACCCGCTTCAGGGTGCTCGAGAGGTTCCAGGGATTCACGCTCCTTGAGCTCATGCCACTTACAGGACGCACCCATCAGCTGAGGGTACACCTCTGTCAGACCGGTCATCCAATAGTGGGAGACCCGTTGTACGGGAGGAGAACACCATCGAAGAGGCTACCCACCACTGTTAGAGAGGCACTCGGTGGTATAAGAAGACAACTCCTCCACGCACTGACCCTGGGCTTTGTACATCCCGGGGAGAACAGATACGTGGAATACAGGGCAGAGATACCAGGGGATATAAAGACCTTTATCGAGATTCTAAGGAAGGAATGTCGTTAAGGATAAAAAAGGGTGATATGGAGTTTTTCCTCTCTCCCCTTCTTGCCTCCTTCAGGGGGCTTATCCATGCGTTCATGGGAAGGAGGGGTGGGGTAAGCCAGGGTAGATTCTCCTCCCTCAATATGAGTACAAAGGTGGGCGACAGGGAGGAGGACGTGTTGAGAAACATGGGTATTATAAAGGAAGCCCTGGGTATGGATGGATGTGCCTTCATGACACCGAGGCAGGTACACGGGGATGAGGTGGTGGTTGTTGAGGAGTGTGGGGTGGGGTATGAGGCAGTGGAGGCAGATGGTGTGATTACTGCCCTCAGGGGGGTGGCCACAGGGGTACTCACAGCAGACTGTGTGCCAGTGCTACTGTACGACCCTGTAAGGGAGGTTACAGGTGCGGTACATGCGGGATGGAGGGGAACGGTAAGGTGTGTATGCGAGAAGGCGGTAAAGAAGATGGAAACTGTCTTCGGCTCAGATCCGGGTGATGTGATAGCACTCATAGGACCATGTATAGGTATATGCTGTTATACAGTGGGCGATGAGGTTGTGGAGCGGTTCAGAACCATGCCCAGATGTGAGATGTACATCGTGAACAGAGGCGGAAGGTACAGGGTAGACCTCCAGCTGGCAAACCTGGATGGACTCATCCTTTCCGGGCTTAAAAAGGAACACATCTATACCGTGAACATCTGTACCTCCTGCAGAAGGGATCTATTCTTCTCCTACAGGGGGGATGGAGACCCCACGGGCAGGCAGATAAGCCTTATAATGAAGGGATAGGAGAGATGGTGGTCGGTCTTACAGGTGGCTTGGCAAGTGGAAAGAGCCTGGTTGCAGGGGAACTCAGAAGACTCGGTGCAGTTGTCATAGATGCGGATGAGATATCAAGGGAGGTAACACGTCCGGGTATGCCAGCATACAGGGATATAGTGGAGAGGTTCGGCTCAGAGTTCCTCAAAGAAGACGGTACCATAGATAGAAAGAGGCTCGGTAGATACGTGTTCTCCCATCCAGAGGCACTCAGCACCCTTAACTCTCTTACCCATCCCAGGATACTCGATGAGATAGAAAGACGCATAAAGGGGATGGAAAGGACCGAAAGGAGAGGTATAATAGTCGTCGATGCCCCCCTTCTTTTCGAGGTGGGACTTCACAGGAGGATGGACAGGGTGATAGTGGTGTATGCGGATGAGGAAAGACAGATAGAGAGGCTCATAAAGAGGGACCACCTTACAAGAGAGGAGGCAACAAGGAGGATAAAGACCCAGATGCCACTCTCTGAGAAGATAAAAAGGGCTGACTTTGTTATAGACAACAATGGCACTGAGGAAGAGACCCTCCTTCAGACACAAGAGGTCTTTGAGAGGTTGAAGGCAGAGGCTTTATGAACCGAACCACAGGGGTTCTGGTTCTTGTAGCCAGAAAGACTGAGAATAGACTGCCCCAACATATGGAGATATTGAAGGTTAAGTTGTTGTGGGGAAAACCCTCCGGGCTATTACCCTTTTTTGGTAAAAAAGTGTTTTCCCCGTCCCCTTT
>WGFF01000370.1 GCA_015492355.1 Deltaproteobacteria bacterium | reverse complement strand
ATGCAGACTTCATCACCCACTGGGGACACAACCCGAGGGAGGGTCACCCGGTTCTTTTCTGGAGGGTTGCAGATGCCAAGTACAGGAGGAACATACCCACACTCGTGGTGGACCCGAGGAGGACACCCACTGTAAAAGGTTTTGAGCAGATCAACAAGGCAAACTCCTTCCACTTCCCCACTGTCAACGGAGACCTGGCGCTCCACAATTCACTTGCCTATGCCATACTCACCAAGCATGAGCAGGCAGTGGACTATAAGTTCCTTGAGGAGCATGCAACAGGCTGGAAGGAGTATATCCAGGGTGTAAAGAAGTGGTACAACTATCGTGACCCAGCGGTAAGGAAGAGGAGAGGGATAGACATCGAGCCGAGCCTGATAGAGAAGGTAGCCGAGATATGGGCTGATGCATCGATCAAAGGCAGAAAGCGCGGTAGAGGCGGGGTCATAAGCTTCTGGGGTATAGGCTACAACCAGCATCTCCACGGTCAGCACAACACAATAGGTATATACAATCTCCATGCCCTTACCGGTAACACGGGCAGACCCGGTGCTGCTGCATTTTCCATGACAGGACAGCCCAACGCCGTGGGAAGAAGGATGATGGGTGGTCTCACAGCAAGGCTACCGTTCAACCAGGGTCTGAACAACGTCTCCCACAGGAACAACATCGCAGACCTGTGGGGTATATCCAGGGAGAGGCTTGCAGCAGTCGCCGAGGAGAAGAACCCCGGGCTCGGTATAGGTGTCTTCGAGAGGGGACATCCTGACAGGGCAAAGACAGGTGCAAAGGATACGATACAGTGTATCTACTGTACCTGCGGAACCCACATAGATCCTGCAGATACAGCCACACTCATAAGGCCTGCACTTGTAAGGTCCTTCGTGGTAAGCCAGGAACTCTACATGCACGCACCGAACAACTACTTTGCTGATGTGATACTGCCTGCAACATCTTGGGGTGAGGCATCTGGTACGTTCTGTAACTCCGAGAGGAGGGTCAACATCAACAGTAAGTGTGTGGAGCCACTGCCTGGCTACTGGCCCGACCTTGATATCTACATCGAACTCGGAAAGAGGCTCTGCGACAGGCTGGGTCTCAACAAGAACAAGGTCCTCCCCTACAAGAAGAGGGCAGACGGCTGGTACGATTCAGAGGAGGTCTTCAGGGAGATAGTAAGGGGATCCCAGTTCCCTGGCTCTGACATAGACCTCGGTGGAATGCTCGAGGTTGAGAAGAAGGACGGTATAAGCCTCTACAGGCAGCTTGCAGAGCTCGGCGGTATCCAGTGGCCCGCACCGACCTACAAGGTTGCAAAGGCTGGAGGACTCAAGTGGCGCTTCAGGGGGCAGGAGGACAAGTACTGGCCCGACAAGCACAAACACTACAGGGACTACAGGACCAAGGACGGCTATCTCCATGTAAGGCTGGTGCACAACGACTACACCAGGCGTGAGGAGATAACCGCCCAGATGGCGAATGCTGGAGTAACCAAGGGTTGGTTCTTCATCGACCATCTCGATGTACTTAAGGCTGCAAGGGACAATGGTCTCACACCAGAGATGCCAGACAGCGAATACCTTGGCAGGAAGTGGGACGAGGTACCGAAGGACAAGTTCCCGTTCTGGTTCAACTCTGGTATCGTCTACGAGCACTTCCACACCGCCAAGACCATCAGGTCTGCTACCTCGAGGAAGCTCGTACCAGAGCAGTACCTTGAGATACATCCTGATGACGCAAAAGAACTCGGTATCAAGGACGGTGACCTGGTGAGGGTTGTTTCCAAGAGGATCGACCCTGAGACCGGAAGGCATACTGAGGTCTACTGCAGGGCAAGTGTTGGTGATGGTAGCAAGGTGAAGCCCGCCAGGAACTCGGTACCGAGGGGTATGGTGTTCCAGCCATGGAACCTCTCTGTTGCAGATAGCCCGGATCCGAACCAGTCGAAGAACAGGTGGCTAACGAACAGGCTGACCCACAGGGCATTCGATCCTGTATCCGGACAGTGCGACTTCAAGAAGGGCGTCTGCAGAGTAGAGAAGGTGGTATAAGGCTCTGAAAAGCCGACAGGTAAAGGGCAGTTAAAAACCTTGCCCTTTACCTGTTTTTCCTGAACTAAGAAGGGCGGGCGGACCCCCGAGAAGGGGGTTCCTTCCGCCCTTTTTTAAAATTCTTGAAAAAAAGTCCCTATCCTGCCTTTAAGGTTATAAAAGCCAACAACCTATTTACGAGACCACCAAGTCTCCCTCCTGTGGAGCGGGGATGGCAGGTCCCGTAAAAAAGAAGGGATTTTACTCCCTTAAGCCCTGTGGAGGAGGTCTTAAGAGGCTCTCTCCTTGAAGATGATGGCACTACCGTAGGATTTCTACCTGCTGTCAGGCAGGAACAGCCACATGGGTTGAAGGATGAGTCCCAAGATGGTGGAATCGTACCATACAGGCAGGGAAGTGATGGGTTAACCATTCTGGTTGTATGGTTAACAAAGGATATGTTATAATTTGATAATCCACTGACAAAAGGGAATTGTGCATATGGTTCAGGCAATAAGGAGAACCTTACAGGTCACAGTACTCACCTTCATGGTAGTTGCCCCTGTGCTCGGTCTGTATGACATCCTTATTGAGAACTACAGGATTCAGCAGGTGGTTGGCAGTACGTGGCAGGGGATATTCTACTGGGTAGACAATACAGTGCGGTCTATAAGTTCCAGCCCTGAGCGGTTTGCAGACAATTTCAAGGGCAGTACATGGTCCCTGAGCCTGTGGGGGTTCAACATAACCGACCCCCTTGCCTTTGTGGGTATACTTGCCAGTGGAGGTGGTTTCTATCTGGACCTTTTCATATCGATCCTTCCCTTGGTGATACTTACCGTACTCCTTGGCAGGGTGTTCTGTGGATGGCTATGTCCAATGCACCTCATATTCGAGCTCAACGGTAAGATACGGGGGATACTGGGGTGGCTCGGTATAAGACCCCTTAATATATCCTTCGGGAGGGTAAACAAATACGTAATACTCGTTGTGGGATGTCTGTTCTCCATGGCTCTCGGGATACAGTTCTTTACCTTTATATATCCACCTGCCATACTCAACAGGGAGCTGATACATCTTATATATTTTGGTTCTGTAGGCGTGGGTATTGTGAGCCTTGGATTTGTCATGTTCATGGAGGTATCCCTCTCCCAGAGGGTCTGGTGCAGGTCGTTCTGTCCTGGTGGGGCACTGTGGTCTCTACTCGGTGTGTGGCGTGTAGTTACGGTGGTAAGGGACCCTGCACTCTGTGACAACTGTGGCGACTGCGACAGGGCATGTGAGTTCGGTCTGAGTCCCATGAAGGATGAGGTGACCATGGAGTGTGACAACTGCGGCAGGTGCATTGCCCATTGTGGAAGGAACGGGCTCGCCTATGCCTTCAGCCTTCCATGGAGGAGAAGGAATATCATCTCATCCACAGAGAAGGACAGGAAGCCAAGGCTCAAATTGATAAGTAAAAAATAGACCCTGGTTTTTTACAGACAACAAGGGATGGCTTTATGGACAGGAGGGAGTTTTTAAAGGGGATTGTCAGGAGTACACTCGTAGGAGGGGGAATAAGCGGTTTTGCCCTATTTTTCAACATGGGGGCACCGTACAGGTACAAGCCCCTGTACCAGCAATCGCAGAAGATAGTGGAGATGAAGGGTGGTGAGAAGAGTTTTTTCCTGAGACCACCCGGGGCAAGGGGAGAGGAGGACTTCCTTAAGAAGTGTATAAAGTGCTACCTCTGTGTGGAGGTATGTCCCATACAGGCTATCAAGGTTGCTGGAAGGGAGGCAGGGATTGCAGCTGATACACCGTATATCATACCAGAGGTTACAGGGTGCGATCTGTGCCTTTCAAGGGATGCCATGATGTGTAATGAGATATGTCCTACGGATGCACTGGAGAAGATACCGACAGATGATGTGAACTATGTATTCAAGAAGCTCAAGATGGGAGAACCACAGAACATGGGTGTTGCTATACTCGATAAGAGGGTCTGCTATGCATGGACAAAGGTAAGCCTTTGCTGGGCGTGCTATGAGATATGCCCGTACAAGGGCAAGGCAGTTACCACAGGAGACCCCAAGGCACCCACCCTGAATACCCCGACCATACATCCTGACAAATGCGTGGGATGCGGGCTCTGTGTGGAGATATGTCCAGTACCGCAGAAGGCAATAAAGATAGTCTCTCAGGAGGAAAAGGAGATAATAGAGGCAGCCATAAGGGAGAACGCAAGGGAGGAGGAAGAGAGCCCTGCTCAGGATAGATGGAGTTTTGAGGTGGATAAGACAGAGAGTAAGGCCCATCCCGATACAGAAAACCTGCTGGAGAAGATGGAGGAGAAGGAAGGAGAGGCGGACGAAGGAGGGGATGAATGGAAGCCATCTGCCAATATCGATCTACTGCTGTGAGGATGGTGGGTTCAGGTTGATCCCCGGCTGGATAGGGTCTTTTGGGGTATAAGGTAAATGGGTATCCTTTTCAGACTTGTCTGATTGTGAGGGAAACCCCTTTTGTAAAAGGGGTTT
>WGFF01000369.1 GCA_015492355.1 Deltaproteobacteria bacterium | reverse complement strand
GGATAGGGACTTATTGATGAACCACCCCGCCGCAAGCGGGGGATTCAACCCTGAGAGATTAAAAGACGAGTTACCTGCCCCTCAGGTCTTTTGAGAAAAGGGGTAAGGACTTAGCCTTCTAATTATGTCTTTCTCTGGGATCTCAGGGATCGAGTTCCACCACCTCCCTCAGGCTTGCAACCGTGTGGTCTGGTTCTGTATAGGTCTCTGGTGTTGCGCCAAAACCCCTTCTTGTCGTAGTCCTCCTTACCCACACGGTCTTCATACCGAGCCTCTTTGCGGGTACTATATCATGGTACATACTCTGTCCTGCGTGTACCACCATGTCCGCTGGCACACCGAAGAGATCGAGTGCATGGATGAAGCACCTTGGAGAAGGCTTGTATGCCCCGACCTTCTGTGCGGTTACAATCCAGTCGAACTCCATCCTTAGGGTACGCTTGGTAAGGGAGAAAAGATCATCGTCTATGTTGGATATTACAGCCAGTTTGAACCTCTTTTTGAGTTCCCTCAGTGAGTCCACCGTATCTGGAAAGGGCTTCCACCCCGGAAGGGAGTGGATGAGTACCTCCTTTTCCTCCTCTCCTGGGCTGAAGCCGAGCACCTTACCAAAACCCTCCACCACCCCCCTGAGTACATCCCTGTAGGGTATGTATCTCCCCTGTTCGAGTTCCCTTTCGAGCCTGGAATAGAGCTCAAGTATCCCCTCCTCCTGGAGGTGAATATGGTATCTCCTGAGCAGCGGTTTCAGCGCTGATACTATCCCCTTCTCCCAATCAATGAGTGTACCATAGCAGTCAAGGCTCAGTACCCTCTCTGTCATAATGGTGAGTATAGGTACCAAGCCCCTCCACGGTCAAGGGAATTTTTGCCTGTAAGTGGACAGACCAGAACCCCTGGGAAGATAGACTGAACACAAGGATTGATGGAGAAAAGGTCTTTAAAAACCCATCCCTCTATGAGATAATTCTGTGTCTATGGATACCCTCAGGAGGATACTCACCCGTATTGATGGCAAAGGTTATGGTGCCTACAGGGAGTTGAAGGGCAGGTGTTTTCACTTTCCCTTTTTCGATCTCTTTGCGGATGGCATACAGAGCGATCCCTTTGCCCCTCCGAGCCGTTTTCGTATAAGGGTCTCTCAGAGCATTGCCTCTTTTCCAGAAGATACATACTCCACCCCTTCAAGGGAGGTGGGAACGAGGGACTTTGTTGTGAGGGCTTTTGGGAGGGAGGCGGTCAGGGTATCTGAGCGAAGGGGAAGGGTCTGTGTGGACACACCGGGTCAGGAGGTTATAGAAAGGAGTACCTGCCAGATAAACTCAAGGTATGTGGAGATGCGTGTGTTTGTGGGTCTGCCAGCCCGTGGAAGAACTGTACTCGGAAGGGTCGCTCAAGAGATACTCTGTAAGCACATACCCCGTCTTGTGGAGAATACGATGCTTTTCAGGAATATCGACAGATCCGCCCTTTATACGCATATCCAGACCTGTGAGGATGCTGATTTTCTGAGATCAAGGCTCGGTGATATGGGGCTTTGTGGGTTTGTTGCGGATGGGAGTATTCTACCGAGGAGAAGTGGTGTAGATGACCGTCCACTCGAGGGTGGCATACCCTTCAGGTCTCCTGACTCCCTCCGTGTGGAGGTTGATCTCCCCAACAGGGGACGTATAACAGGCATGGGCATACCCCGTGGGGTCACACTCATAGTGGGTGGTGGGTTCCATGGAAAGAGCACCCTTCTGAATGCCCTGGAGATGGGTATCTACAACCACATACCCGGTGATGGCAGGGAGTTTGTGGTCATGGATGGGAGTGCGGTCAAGATAAGGGCAGAGGACGGAAGGAGTGTGGTGGGTGTGGACCTTTCCCCGTTCATAGGTAGACTTCCCGGTGGTGTGGATACTGGATTCTTCGTAACCCAGAATGCAAGTGGCTCCACCTCACAGGCTTCAAACATACTCGAGGCACTGGAGGCAGGGAGCAGGGTACTTCTCCTCGATGAGGATACATGTGCCACGAACTTCATGATAAGGGACAGAAGGATGCAGGCACTTGTAGAGAAATCGAAAGAGCCCATCACACCCTTTGTGGACAGGGTACGGGCACTGTACAGGGATTTTGGGGTATCCACGATCCTTGTCATGGGGGGAGCGGGTGATTACTTCGATGTTGCAGACACTGTCATAGCCATGGTGGACTACGAACCCATGGATGTCACTGCGAGGGCAAAGGAGATAGCCAGGGTCTATCCCACCGGCAGGGTAGATGAGGGTGGAGGCGTGTTCGGCAGTGTGCGGATGCGCATTCCCATGAAGGAAGGAGTGGATACGAGCAAAGGCAGAAAGGATGTGCACCTCAAGGCAAAGGGCACAAAAACCCTTATCATAGGGCGTGAGCAGATAGACCTGTCCTTTGTGGAGCAGATAGTGGAGGATGGGCAGGTAAAGGCAATAGGTTATGCCCTTGCCATTGCAAGGGAGAGGTTCATGGACGGCAGAAGAACACTCCGTGAGGTAGCAGAGGAGATAGAAGGAATACTCCAGAGAGAAGGTCTCGACGGTATCTCCCTTGTACCCTTCCCGGGTGACCTTGTAAGGTTCAGGAAGATGGAGTTCTGCCAGGCACTGAACAGGCTCAGGGGCATAAGGATAAAGAGGGGCTGAGCCTATTCCCTCTCGAGCGGTCCACGCCAGCGCCTCATACCACCCCTCAGGTTGTACACCTCCCTGTAGCCGTTCTTAACGAGTATCTCCGCAAGTTCATCACCCATGGGCCCGCCATGACATACAAAGACTATCCTGTCATCAGGGGAGAGTTCTTTGAGTATCCTTTTGTGTGCACCATCGAAGGGGATGTTTATTGCACCGGGGATGTGTCCCTCCCTGAAGAGCTCTGGCTCCCTTACATCCACTATTACTATATCCCTTCCATCGTTCATCATCTCCTTGAGCTCATCCCCTGTAATAACCCTGTATCCACCTGCCCATGCTATAGAGCAGACAAAAAAGAGTACTGTCAACATGGTCACGGCTTTTTTCATTGCCATTGCCTCCTTTGACATAATAGACTTATCCATAAAAAGTCTCCAGAAATTATACACGGGATTCCAAGGGAAATGAAGTTGTTTTATTCTCTGTATCCCTCCCCTGTGGGAGATATCTATATCGCATCCACAGATAGGGGTATGAGCGACCTTGCCATCGGTGTGGATGAGGACTCCTTCCTTGGGAGGCTTCTTTCCCGACATGGTATGGAGGGGAGGAGGGATGATAGCCCGTTCAGGGAACTATTCTCCCTTTTTGACCTCTATTTCTGTGGTAAGGCTGTGGGGTTCTGTGTACCTCTGGATCTGAGGGGGACAGGGTTTGAACTGAGGGTATGGGATATGTTGAGACGTATACCCTATGGAGAGGTGAGGAGTTACCGCTGGGTTGCCTGTGGTGTGGGGAACAGATATGGCGCAAGGGCTGTGGGTGGTGCATGCAGGAAGAATCCCCTTCCCATTATAGTACCATGTCACAGGGTGGTGCGGAGTTCTGGTGGGCTTGGTGGCTACAGCGCAGGGGTGGCTATAAAAAGGACACTCCTGGAGATAGAGGGTGTAAATCTCAGTGGGCAAAGATACTGCCTGCCATGACCACCGCAAGGGAGAGGGTAAGGAGTATCCAGTGGAGTCTGTTCATCCTCCTGAATATCCCGTCAATGTCGAGCCTTTCCTTCTCCTTTGCCATGTTCTCAATGGTCTTTCTCACCACTAAGGGCTCGAGCCCGAAGAGCATCACTGCCCAGAAGACCCACACAAGGAGCATGAAGAGAAGGGGGAGACCAGCCCTTGTAAGGAGTGCCCTGTGCCAGCCCATCATAAAGAGCATGGTAAACCCTGATATACCCACAAGGAGGTTGTATACCCTTGCCATCCTTGCAAACCTGTGTTCCACCTTCTGGAACAGCAGTACCTTCTGGAGGGGGTCCTGGGTCTTAAGTATGATGGGGAAGATAATCATGGTCACAAAGGCGAGCCCACCTATCCATATTATTACAGCCACTATGTGTATTATGTGCATCAGTGAGAAGAGCATTTCCTTCTAATTGTGGGGAATACCTCTGTCGGGTCCTACCCTGCCCAGGGCGGGTTTTTACGAGGGCTCCCGGGGGTGGTGCATCTTTTTATTACCCTGTGGAACCCACCCTTCATCTCCATCCCGGGACGGGATGTTACAATCAGTCCTTGTCAAGGAGGTTTTATACCCCCTTTAAGAACCATCTATCCAAGGATAGCGGGTTTTTTGTATATTCGCAATGACATAAGTCAGAATGGTGGTATAATACATGGTCTATGGTGAAAAGGGAACTACTCGAAAGCACAAGGAAGTCCTGTGTATGGATGGCTCTGTTCATGCTGGGTATCGTTGTGGTCTACCTCGGTGTGGTGATGCTCGGCAGGAATGTGTATATATACTTCAAGGGATATGCTGGTGAGGGGTACAGGGAGTGGTTGAGGGTGTTATTCTACGGTATTGCCATGGCGGATGTGGTGGTCCTCTACTGGATAAAGGGAAGACGCCTCGATAAGGAGAGGCTTGCAAGGTTTATAGATGACCAGTATGAACTCATAAGATACCTGCTCAATACCACCATGCTCACCTATGCCCTGGCAGAGGTGCCTGCTATATGCGGGCTCCTTCTGTTCTTCTTCGGGAAGTATTTTGGTGACTTCTGTGTACTCGCCCTCACGAGTGTTGCCCTTGTGCTCTTGAATATCCCCTCTGTCAGGGGATGGGAAGAGAGGATAAGGTCTGCCTCCACCTACCAGGGAGATAGATCCATGTGAGTTCTTTCCTACCTGTCTCTATCTG
>WGFF01000368.1 GCA_015492355.1 Deltaproteobacteria bacterium | reverse complement strand
CTCTTTCTTCTCCGCGGACCTGGTGCTCACGTATATGAATATCGGTCGTGAAAGGGGCTGGTAGGTGCCATCTGTTATCGTCTTGCGCGTGGGCAGTATAGGACCCCTCCCGTTCGTATCATCGCCGTCATCTATGGGGACGAGTTTCAGTCTGTCCATGTTGTTCTCATAGTATGCGAGCCCGAAGTATCCGAGTGCGCCTGTGTGTGTGGATATGCCCTGGACAAGTACATTGTCGTCCTCGCTGGCTGTAAAGTCGCCTCTACTCGCCCCTTCCTTTCCTACTATAACCTTGGTGAAGTAATCGAAGGTACCTGAATCCACGCCAGGTCCAAAGAGTTCTATAGTGGTGGGGGGCCAGTTCTTGCGTACCTGGTTCCATCTTACAATCTTACCGTGGGCAGAGGGCTCCCATATCCTTTTCAATTCCTCCACAGTGAGATAGTCCACCCATGTATTTTTTGGATGGACCATCACAGCAATGCCGTCATATGCAACTGGAAACTCCAGGAACCCTATGCCGTTTTTCTTGCAGAGTTCAACCTCCTTTGCCTTTATGGGTCTCGATGCATTACATATATCTATCTCGCCACGGCAGAATTTCTTGAATCCACCACCCGTGCCTGAGACCCCCACCGTGACCATGACCTTCCCTCTCTTTTCTATCTGGAATTCCTCTGCAACAGCCTCTGTTATGGGAAAGACAGTGGATGAGCCATCGACCTTCACAAGTTTTCTCCCAGCCCATGCCTCCGTACCGATGGATACCATAACCACCAAAGCCATGGACCATACGAGTAACACCCTCTTCATTTCTACCTCCTTGAATTATCGTCTCTTCTTTACTACTGAGGATTCTAACCGATCAATGTTACATAATTGTTACAGAACTGTTATGGTTGTGTTATTAATTCTCCTTAAGCGATACCCGTGCCTGCGTTGTGTTTTCGGTGGTGAATATCCGTGGATGGGGTGCACATGGTGTGTGGTAAGGCTTACCTTGCCTTGAGGAGTGCAACACCCGTGATGATGAGAACCATGCCTGTTATCTGCACGGTTTCGAGATTCTCACCAAGAAAGATATAAGCCCACAGCACAGTGAATACAGGACCGGTGGAGCTCACAATGACAGCCCTTCCAGCACCTATCTCCCTTACCGCATATATAAAGAATACGAAGGGAAGAAAACCGCTGAAGAATCCAAGGAGAAAGGCAATGCCCCATACCGTATAATCCTCTGGATAGGTCCTGTCACCAAATAGAAAGACAAAGAAACCGACAAGAAATATCATACACCACGATACAACCCTTATGGGTGGAATATCCCGCACGACCCTTTGGCTCATCACATTGTAGATGGCATAGGAGAACGCAGAGACTAAGGCAAACACAACACCGTTGATGTTTGTCATAAGTCTCCCTACATCGTCTATACCCACAACCATTGCAAGACCCAGGAACGTAACGCACAGGGAAAGAACCCTCAATGGTGCCATCTCCTCACCGAACAGTAAAAAGAGCATCATAACGGTTATGGCAGGATAGGTAAAGACCACAAGGGTTGCGAGTGATGCGCCTATGTGCTGGATTGAATAGAAGGAAAAGAGCATGGCAATACCTATACCCACGATACCCATTATGGCAAAGATATACACCTCTTTTATCCTTATGGTAAGGGCATGTCTCCCTTCCATGAGGATGAGGGCGATTATAAAGAATGGTAGTGCCATGAACATCCTCATGAGCATGATCGTCAGAGGGTCTACGCCATAACCGTAGGCTACTTTTACAAGTATGGACTTGAAAGAGAATCCAAATGCCGAAAGAAAGGCAAGTATATAGCCTGCCTTTGCCCCCTTCAATCTCTATCCCTCCTCTTCTCTGTCCTGATAAAATCCTGTGCAGGGAGTATAAAAAAAGGGCTGTAGGCTTTCCTGATTGCCCACAGCCCCTTGGGATCGATTAACAGGTCTTTTCACCGCGGTAAAGCCATGGGCATACCACCAGGATGGCACTTCCAGAGAAGGAGTGCATCCTTAGTAAGATGGCTTATACCCATGTGCCTTAGCCCGTGCATACGGACAATTATACCATCATCTTGATAGATGTCAATGAATCACCTTCTGATGCGAAGGTCAGTTATGGAGAGCCTGCCGTTTGTGGTGGGGTGGGTTATTATATAAGGTAATGGGTATCTTTTTCAGACTAAAATCTATCTGTATCCTGAGGGAAACCCCTTTTGTAAAAGGGGTTTCCCTCAAACTCCCT
>WGFF01000367.1 GCA_015492355.1 Deltaproteobacteria bacterium | reverse complement strand
GCACAGGAAGGGCATAAATCATGGAATATATTAAAGGAGATTCAGAAAAGACCCTTAACATCAATCCTCATCGCTACTACTGCTGGTGGTAGCCCCCTTTCCTCCCCCACCACTTGCAACAGCAGCAATAATACCTGCGACAACGATGGCACCCACAACGAACCACCATTTTGATATGCCCTTTGATGTCTCTCTATCGGATGAGGGATGTACCACAGTTACAGGGTCTGATTCTATGCTCTCTGGCTCAAAGGATGTAATCTTCTGTTCCGCCCATGCCGTAGATGGGAGTATGGAGTGGGATGTGTATATAAAGAACAGAGGAACGAGAACCACCACTATACCATAACATAATCTTTTCACCTCGAATCCTCCTTAATATGACCTTGTCACACTGTAGGACAGTATCGCCTCTGCCCGTCTGTCCGCTGGCAGGGATGCAAGGGCACCGAAAAAATCACCTGAAGATACAATACCGTCCTTTTCGAGTACACTGAGGGTCTTGAACTCCTCCTTTGTTGCTATGATGTAGAAAAACTCTGTATTCTCCCTGTATCCTTCAAGGGTATGTATTTCGAGTGCAAGACCATCTGATGGGAATACATACCCTGTGCCAGCCTTTATAAAGGGTGAGGACTGATATCTGTTCGGCAGTAGGAGTCTTATCCTCCCATCAGCTGTGATATTTACAATGGAAAGATAGCAGTCCTTTGTACATTTTATCCTTATCTCCGCCTCCTCACCGTCGGTAAAGGTAGTTTTGTTAAGTGTCGCTGTTACCTTGAAGAAAGGGTCTCCAGGGGCTGTATCCACAACACAGCTTTTAAGTCTTACAGTGTAGATATTTATGGGTAGACCCTTGGCATCCTTTACTGTATCTGCCTCCCATCCGACTATCTCCTCTTTAAGTATATAGCCCTGTGTAAGGGTATTGATGAACTCTATCTCAAAGGCATTGTTTTTGATGATGGTAGCAGCGTTGACATCCACAGGGCTTATCCCCTCTATTGCCTTGAGCCTTGCCCTTTTAAGGGCGAGCCTTTTTGCTTCATAGGGTGTTATGTTTTCGACCACTGCCTCACCTGTTGTTTCTACCCAGTGGCACTGCCCTGCCAGGGCTCTGCCCGTTAAGACAGGAGATAGAAGAATGCAGAATACCATGCACAGGATGATATTGCCACTGGAAAGGGATATGCTACTCGATCTCAACAATCACCAATCCCTCCTTTGAGCCAAGGGAAGGAGGCATTACAACAGGGGTCTGATGTCTTGCCAGTCCGAACATCCTTCTTGAGCTCTGGCTCACACCTTCCCTTACGAAGTCCACAAGCTCTCCCAGCCTTACCCTGCCATCTCCATCTGTATCCGCATCACCTGTAAGACCACTTATCAGATAGTATGTAAAGAGCCCGTATCCCTTGCTCCTGTAGTAGTTACTTACCTGATCCGTTTCAGCGGCACTCATAACCACTATCTTTTCGGACATAAGAAGAGGGTCTTTTACCTTCAGGATACCCGGTCTTACACCTGTAAGCAGCAGTCTTTCCTCCTCGTCCCTTCCAAGCCTCCCGCTGAAGCATGCGTCGATAAACACGAATATGTTATCCGCAGGGAGATCGTTAAGGTCCCTGTAGAAGCTATCCACTGCATAGGCAGTTATCATTGGATTCTCAACATCCCCATCATAGGGAAGTAGATAGGGGGTTGCATCAGGGGATGGAATGCCGTGCCCTGAGTAGTAAACATACAGGGTGTCTCCTTCCTTGAGCAGTCCTTTGAGTCTGTCCTTTATGAGTAGTTCCAGTTCTGCCTTTGTTGCCATATCGTTTAAAAGGACTATGGTATTCTCCACTGGTACCCCGAGGATCCTGGTGAAGAGTTCCTTCATCACCTGGGCATCATTTTCCGCATAGAGTGCTGGAGAGGTCTTTCTGTACCTTTCTATGCCTATTATAAGTGCCCACCTGTGTCTGTCCACTTCAACACCCCTTCTGTCAGCCATGGCGAGTATCCTTTCATGTATGGTGAGGGGTTTTTTGATCTCAAAACTCCTAGTGGCAACGACCTTTCCATCGAGAAAGACCTTTACAGTCCAGATACCAGGGAGTGTCTCTGCCTTGTCGCCCTTTATCGCTATCCTATGCCAGGCTATATGAAAGCGCCTCAACCTGCCGTCCCTGTTTATCCTGTAATCATCGGTAGTGTAGTACAGTCTACCCTCTGGGTCATACCATTCCCATCTGAGGGTATGGGGACCCTCTATATCCCGCAGTTTTACCCACATTACCGCTGTTGCATCCTCTGTGGTGAAGGTATCTGTTGTGTCTACAGGTCGAGAGGTCTTCCCTTCTCTCTTTACATCCACATCCTTTGCCATGACCGCCCTGTCAAACTCAACCCTCAGAGAAGATGTGGTGCCACACCCTACAGAGAATACAAGCACCATCCCTGCCAGTACAAGAGACCTAAAAGACATATCCTGTCGAATCCCTCTTTAAGAATTTCTCAGTCCTTAGAATATTTTGTTAGACCTTTTTATAAGATATCATTGCGGGATAAATAAATCAAGATACCCCTGTCCCCCCTAAGGCGATTTGACGGACGGAACGCTTTTCTGTTAGAATTAAAGATAGATATTAGAAACCATGGGTTTGATCCTTGAGGTGGATATACCGCTTCAAGGGATAGTATTGCACAAAAGAGGGGATTTCTGGGGTAACCCCGTAAGGGAAGTAACTGGTTATGAGGGCAGGGATTACCTCTTAAGATAGGAAGTTTCTTCCCCTTTCCAGTGTGGATTCCAGGGAGAATGGATTACAAGGATGCCTACAAAAAGATAGAAGCCCTTAAAGCTAATCTTGAGAAGGTTATAAAAGGGAAGGAAGAGGTCATAGACTTTGCCATAACCACCCTGCTCTCGAAGGGGCATCTCCTTATAGAGGACGTACCAGGTGTGGGGAAGACCACCCTTGCCCATGGTCTTGCAAGGAGTATTAATTGTT
>WGFF01000366.1 GCA_015492355.1 Deltaproteobacteria bacterium | reverse complement strand
ATTATTTATATACCCGAATATAGAGGAGTGGTGGTTTTGTGTGTTTTTGGAGGTAAGGGGTAGTCTTTTTTCGGGATTCCAACACCACCGTGAGGACTTTTTGGAATTCAGGGATTATCTCAAAGAGAAGATAGTTCTTGTAAACAATTCCCTTGATAGGCTTGTTCCTGAGGAGAGCAGGTTCCCTCAGAGCATACACAGGGCTATCCGTTACAGTCTCTTTGCCGGTGGCAAGCGGTTGAGACCCATACTGGTACTTGCCTCATGCGGGGCGGTGGGTGGAAACGAAGAGGTGGCGATAAACACTGCGTGTGCCTTTGAGTGCATACATACCTATTCGCTGATACATGACGATCTACCTGCCCTCGATAACGATGACCTGAGAAGAGGCAAGCCAACGTGTCATAAGGTCTTTGGGGAGGCTACTGCCATACTGGCAGGTGATGCACTCCTTACAATGGCTTTTGAACTCATTACCAAGACACCCATTGAGGACAAGGGTGTTATTATCAGGGTGATAGAAGAACTTGCACATGCATCGGGCACCTCTGGTATAATAGGCGGTCAGGTGGTGGACCTGGAGTCCGAGGGCAAGGCGATAGACTTTCCTCTCCTTGAGTACATACACGTTCACAAGACCGGCTCCCTTATACTGGCAGCGGTTAGGTGTGGTGCCATACTGGGAGGGGCTGACAGCATGGAGCTTAAGGGACTTACCACCTATGGAGAGTGCATAGGGCTTGCCTTCCAGATAATGGATGATGTGCTCGATGTGGAGGGTAGCAGAGAGGAGATGGGAAAGGCTGTTGGTGCGGATGCAAAGAAGGGCAAGGCAACCTATCCTGGAATAATAGGGCTTGAGGAGTCGAAAAGGATGGCTCGAGAGCTCGTGGAAAGGGCTATTGATGCCCTTGAGGTGTTCGACAGCAGAGCCAATCCGCTGAGGGATATTGCAGGGTATATACTTGAGAGGAGAAACTGATGGCTTCACTGCTTAAAAGGATAAACAGTCCAGATGACCTGAAAAGGCTCGAGACAGAGGAACTGCCCCTCCTTGCGGAAGAGATGCGGGAGTTTATAGTCGATTCTGTAGCCCGTACAGGCGGGCATCTCGCATCGAGTCTCGGTGCGGTGGAGATAGCCATAGCCCTCCATTATGTCTTCCATACACCGAGGGATAAGATTATCTGGGACGTTGGACATCAGGCATACGCACACAAGATACTTACAGGAAGGCGTGAGGTATTCCATACCCTGAGGCAGTTTGGCGGTATAAGTGGCTTCCCAAAACCCTCTGAGAGCGAGTACGATGCCTTTGGTGTGGGGCATTCGTCCACATCTATATCAGCCGCAGTGGGCATGGCATCAGCAAGGGACCTTAAGGGTGAGGATTATAAGGTCGTGGCTGTTATAGGCGATGGTTCGATGACAGCGGGGCTTGCCTTCGAGGGCTTGAATCAGGCAGGGCATCTCAAAAAGGACATCATAGTAGTCCTCAACGACAACGAGATGAGCATTTCCAAGAACGTAGGTGCCCTTTCGTCCTTCCTCAGCAGAAAGATAACAGGTCGTTTTGCAACGAGGATAAAGAAGGAGATAGAGGGCTTTATAAGGTCCATACCAAGGATAGGTGATACCTTAGCAAACTTTGCCAAGAAGGCAGAGGATTCACTCATCACACTCTTTACCCCTGGTATGCTCTTTGAGGGGCTTGGATTCCATTACATAGGTCCACTGGATGGTCATGACATAAATACCCTTATATCCACATTCAGGGATATAAGCGACCTGAGGGGACCTGTGCTCATACACGTCCTTACCAGGAAGGGCAAGGGCTATCCACCTGCTGAGGAGAATCCCTCGGTCTTCCACGGTGTGGGTCCCTTTGATGTAAGGACAGGAAGCCCCAAGAAGGCATCCAAGCCCACATACACGGGTATCTTCAGCAAGACCCTCGTTGAGATTGCAGAGAGGAACCCCAAGGTCGTTGCAATCACAGCAGCCATGCCCGAAGGCACCGGGCTTTCAAGGTTTGCAGAGAGATTCCCCGAGAGGTTCTTCGATGTGGGTATAGCAGAACAGCATGCCATAACCTTTGCCGCTGGTCTTGCAAAGGAAGGGTTCATACCGGTATGCGCCATATATTCCACATTTCTGCAGAGGGCTTACGACGAGGTGGTACATGATGTGTGTATGCAGAATCTTCCCGTGGTTATAGCCATGGACAGGGCTGGTATAGTCGGTCAGGATGGACCAACCCACCATGGACTGTTCGATATATCCTACTTAAGGCACATCCCCAACATGACTGTACTCGCCCCAAAGGATGAGGACGAGTTGAGACACCTTCTGTTTTCATCTGTGGAATACCGCTGTCCTGTTGCATTGAGGTATCCCAGGGGGGTGTGCGTGGGGGTGGATGTAAGCTCACCCCTGAGGTTCATACAGAGGGGGAAGGGCGAGGTTCTCAGAACAGGCAGGGATATAGCCATCCTTGCCCTGGGAACGATGGTCTACCCTGCCCTTGATGCTGCAGAAAGGCTCAAGGAATCGGGTATAGACGCAGGGGTTGTGAATGCCCGTTTCGTAAAACCCCTTGACAGGGAACTGATACTATCTATTGCCTCGAACACACCGAATATCCTGACGGTCGAGGAGAATGTGGTGCAGGGTGGATTTGGCAGTGCCATTGGAGAGCTCCTTGAGGAACATGGTATAAGGTGTAATATCAAGAGAATAGGCATACCGGACAGATTCGTTGAACACGGAAGCCAGGATGAACTTCGCTCTATATATGGACTCGATAGCACCGGCATAGAGAGGGCGGTAAGGTTCATGCTCGAAGGAGATGAGAGAAAAGAGGCTGTGTGCTGAGGGCAGGGTCCTTTACAGGGGTCCCTTACCCCGGTTTCCCTTCTATGAGGCATTTGGTCAGGGGTCTTACGGGAAGGACGGGGGAAGGGCTTGCGGGTCAGGACCCTTTGCAAAGGAGGGTCTTCAGGACGAAAGAAGACAGAAGATACGCCTGGACAGGTTACTCGTTGAGCTGGGGTTTGTGGAGAGTCGCTCAAGGGCGCAGGCTCTCATAATGGCTGGAAAGGTGATGGTGGATGGCGAGGTTGTTGACAAGGCAGGCAGACCTGTAGAGCCCACCAGCAGGATAACCCTGAGGGAGGGTCTGCCCTATGTAAGCAGAGGGGGACTCAAACTCGAGGGTTTTTTTGTGGAGACAGGTATTGATGTCAGGGGACTGGTGGTAATGGATGTGGGGAGTTCGACAGGCGGATTTACAGACTGTCTGCTCAAGAGGGGGGCGAAAAGGGTCATAGCAGTCGATGTGGGAAAGGGGTTACTTGACTGGAGACTCAGAAATGATAAAAGGGTAAGACTCCTTGAGGGAAGGAATATAAGGTATCTTAAGGTTGAGGATGTAGGTGAAAGGGTGGATATGGCGGTCATAGATGTGTCGTTCATCTCCCTTGAAAAGGTACTGCCGGTGGTAAGAGGGATCGTAAAGGAATGGGGAGGGGTGCTCTGTCTGGTAAAGCCACAGTTCGAGGTGGGTAAGGGTATGGTAGGTAAGGGAGGTGTTGTAAATGACCCTGACAAACACCGCAAGGTCATAGAACGTCTCAAGGAGTTTTCAAAGACCCTTGGTTTTACCATACTCGATGTACGTGAGTCCGTCATAAGGGGTGCTAAGGGGAACAGGGAGTTCTGGCTTTATCTGAGAAGGTAAGAAGAGATACTAAGCCCATTGGGATAGAGACATCCTTTATACAGAAAATTGTGATCCCTCCCTGAATCATGGAGATATTGAGGACCGGGTTGTTGAGGGGAAGACCCTTTAGACCAGAAGTTTTGGGGAAGGGAGATTGAGGGAAACCCCTTTTACAAAAGGGGTTTCCCTCAGAAT
>WGFF01000365.1 GCA_015492355.1 Deltaproteobacteria bacterium | reverse complement strand
TCCCAAGAACGTTGTCGATGAGATAGAGTACCTTGTTGAGGAGTTCGGTGTAAGGGAGATCCATTTCGAAGACGACAACCTCACCCTTAAAAAGAGTCACATAGAGGAGATATGCGAGTTGATACTCGAGAGGAGGCTCAAGATACACTGGGCAACTCCAAATGGCGTGAGGGTGGATACCATAACACCTGAACTTTTGAGGCTCATGAAGAGGAGTGGCTGTTATTTTATAGCCTTCGGCATCGAATCAGGCAATGAAGAGATACTCAGGAACATTAAAAAGGAGACAGACCTCTCAACAGTTACAAGGGCTGTTATTGAGGCACACAGGGCTGGCATGATAACCCAGGGATTTTTTATATTCGGTCTTCCAGGAGAGACAGAAAAGACAGTACAGAAAACTATAGATTACGCCATGACCCTCCCCCTTGATAAGGCACAGTTCCTCCTGCTCGATGTACTGCCAGGTTCTGGTATATGGGAAGAGATAAAGGAAAGGATGAAACCCGACTGGTCAAAAAGGAGTTATCAGGAGGTGGACTGGGTGCCAGAGACAATAACCAGGGAGGCTCTCCAGAAGGCACCATCAATGGCGTTCAGAAAGTTCTTTTTGAGGCCGAGGCAGATTATGTGTGCCATAAAACACATAAAGCCCTCACAGATAGGTTTTGTACTCAAACGTATGAGGGACTTTGGGGTCATCTCCTTTGGAAAGAGATATACAAGCTGAGACCATTTACCCATCCTACAATGATGCCCTCATGCAGGGGCGGGAATGGATGGTAGATGAGAAAGACATAAATGGGCTATGCACCTTTGGATCCAACTGGATGGGAACCACCTGTTGAGATGAACCATTACTTTTAAAGAGGAGATATCCATGCCACTTCCGATAGCACACTCGCTTATAAGCACTACTGTTTATGTTGCGTACAGGGGGAGTCTATCCCCCAGGAGGGATATACCGTGGATAGGGCTCTTTATCCTTGTTGGGCTTCTTCCTGACCTCGATATAATCCTCACACCAATTGCTGGCATAGCCTTCCACAGGGGAATAAGCCACTCCCTTCTATTTGCCCTTGTATCATCCACACTTATATTCCTGACAGTAAGATATACTAAAGGTAACGTCTCAAAAAGGCTGTGGCTGTATCTATGTATAACAGCCCTTCTCCATCCCCTGTGCGATTACTTCACACCCGACTATCTGGAGGTAAGAAGGGGTGTGCAGCTCTTCTACCCCTTTTCACTTCGTTATTACGAATCACCATATCCACTGTTCATGGGCATAGAACTGAGATATTTTGAGACCATTTTCAGTACCCATACAGTATTAGCCCTTATGCACGAGACCTTTGTTACTGGAACAATCTTTCTAACCACACTCTATATCAGGGACAGGGAGTTCAGAACAGTCGTCCATTCGATACTGAGGCGATAGATGGAAGTGAGTGCTTTCTACCATTGCCTTAAATTGGCTGTGCTTAGGGGGTTGTAAATCTTGTAGGCAGAATTTTTGTAATTCGGTTTAAGAGTCCTTACTAAAAGTACTTTTTAGAAAGGAGGTTCATGTATGTATCGAGTGGTCAACATCGCAACCATTGTATGTGTGTTCATTGGTATTCTGGGTGGCTGTTCAAGGACTGAGGAGATCAATCTGCTCGAAAATGCAGGCTTTACTGTATGGAACGGTTCTGATTCCATGCCTGTGGGATGGTTTGTTGAAGGTAATGGTCTCAGGATTAAAAAGTCGGATTCCATAGTGGATAATACGGGTGATTCTGTAATAGAGTGTGAGTTCTTTCCAGAGGGTATAAACATGAATTCACCCTTTTTGTACCAGAGGATAAAGGCCCCTGAGAGGCTTGCTGGTAAACATATAACCCTTGGTGGATGGGTTAAGACATCCACACCCAATGCAGTGGTTATAGAATTCTCCAATCGAGCCGGTACAGATCTCAAGAGCCCGCCCCATCCAGGTGACGGCGAATGGAAGTATCTCTCAGTATCCACAACACTACCTGATGATGTAAAGGTGGTGGAGTTTCGTTTGAGATTCTATGCGCCTGCACAGGCGATGTTCGGTGGTGTGAATCTAACCGAGGACAGCTGGTTTCTATGATGAGAGGGATAAAGGATAAGATATCATTTGCCACCAGACTCCTTGGCGCACGTATCCTTGGCAGGTCTTATCCCCTGTCTGTGACCTTCATATCCACCTACAGGTGCAATTTTACATGCGAGTATTGCGATGTATGGAGGCTCAAAGAAGAAGAGATGTCAACCATCGAGGTCTTCTCCATGATAGATGAGTTCTGCAGGATGGGTACACGCAGATTCAGTTTTAACGGCGGAGAACCCCTCTTGAGAGAGGATATAGGGGACCTCATACGCTACTGTAAAAGCAGGGGACTCCTTACAACCATGTTCACAAACGGCTCTCTTGTAAGTGAAAGGCTGGATGAACTGAAGGACCTGGACATACTCGTTGTGAGCTTCGACGGTCCTCCTCATGTGCACAACAAACAGAGGATGGAAGGTTCCTATGAAAAGGTAATAAGAGGGATAGAAAAGGCAAGAAGGGCTGGTATGAGGGTATGGACAAATACGGTTATTACCAGGGACAACGTTACCAATCTGGAGTTCCTTGTAGATGAGGCAAAGAGGCTGGGTGTTTATATGATATTTCAGCCTGTACTGCACTATTCACATTCAACGAGCCCCCCTGAGATAGAGAATCTATCCGCAGAGATGGAAGATTACCAGAGATTCATCGTGAGACTCAAGGAGCTCAAAAAAAACGGCGCGCCTATAATGCACTCGGATGAGTATTTAGATTATATCAAGGTTCCGTGCTGGGATGTTAACCGCAGAAGGTGCTGGGCTGGCAGGCTCTACTGTGCGGTTACTCCTGGTGGATGTGTGGCACCGTGTTATCCGATATTCAATTCTCGAAGATGGCTCAACGGAAGGGAGATAGGCTTTGAAAGGGCTTTTAAGGATATAGGGGCTTTCAAATGCAATGGATGTTACTGCGCCCTTGTGGAGAGCGATTTTATCTATTCCCTTCGTATACGTACAGCCCTTAATCTTTTGAGGGTGCTGGAGGTATGAATGAAGGTGCTTCTTATCAATCCTCCTTACGAAGGTAACGTCAACACCTGGACACCAGAAAGCACAAACAGGGCTATAGGTGCACAGCCACCTATAGGGCTTGCCTATCTTGCAGCGATGCTGGAGAGAGAAGGAATAGATGTGTCGATACTCGATGCAAATGCTATGTGTCTTAACGGAAGAGAGATAAGAGACGTAGTTATAAAAGAAGATCCCCAGATAGTGGGTATCACCGCCATGACACTCATCGCAGTAAATGTACTTGCAGTAAGCAGGATTGTAAAGGAAGTAACAGATGCGGTAACAGTGGTGGGTGGTCCTCATATATCGCTATTCCAGGAGGAATCGCTCGCTTCTCCGTTCGTTGATTACGCAATGAATGGAGAGGCAGAATACACCTTTGTTGAATTTGTAAAGGCTATAAGGGATAAGAGGAGTGTGGAGGATATAGATGGGATTGTTTACAGGAAGAACGGAAAGGTCGTAACAAGGAATCCTTCTATCGTTAAGGACCTCAATGCGCTACCATTCCCAGCGGTTCATCTCCTGCCCCTTGAAAGATACTCACTTGCTAATGCACTCCATCCATTTGGTTCTATAGTTACGAGCAGGGGATGTCCCTTCAAATGTGGTTTCTGCATAAGAGCCCCTATAGACAGGTATGTGAGATACAGGGATGCAGAAAATATAGTGGATGAGATAGAGTGGCTCATTAAGGATTTCGGTGTAAGGGAGATAAATATAAGGAACGATACCATCACCATCAATAGAGAACATGTGGTGGATTTTTGCAGGGAACTCCTGAGAAGGGGCATAAAGATAAGGTGGCAGGGACCTACACGGGTGGACTGTGTAGATAGAGAACTCCTCAAACTCATGAAAAAGGCAGGGTGCCATACACTGAGATATGGTATAGAATCTGGCAATCAGGAGATACTCGACAGAATGGGCAAGGGTATTACCCTTGAACAGATAAGGGATGCGGTGAGATGGACCAAGGAGGCAGGTATAGAGATAATGGCATACTTCATGATTGGATATATAGATGAAACAGAAAAGACCATCATGGACACCATAAACTTTGCAAGGGAGATTGATCCAGATGGGGCTATCTTCTCTATAGGCACCCCCCTTCCCAATACCGATCTCTTTTACAGGGCT
>WGFF01000364.1 GCA_015492355.1 Deltaproteobacteria bacterium | reverse complement strand
ATCCTGTCCCTTACCTCAAGGGTCTCCTTGAACAAGAGGTCTGTATCCAGATAGAATATCCTCGCATCTGGCTTTATCTTAACGAGCATATCCACCAGCACCACATCCTCTGCACCGAAGCTACAGGCAAGCGCCACATCTGGATGAAAATTCTCCACCGCCCACCTGATGGCATCCTGAGGTTCTTTACCCTCGAGCTCATCGCTCACCTTCTTGAGTTCCTCCTCTGTCCATACCTTTGCTGACATCTCTACAACCTCCTTTTATTTTTCCCTTTCAAAAAGACGTTAACCTTAAGGTCTCCTAAAAGGGTTTATGGGGCAAAACCCATTTACAAACAAGGACGTATCCTGAGGGTTTCACCCTCTTACAATCACTCACCTTCGAATACCTCGACCTTGCAATCGACTCTTTCTGCCACCTCGTCCACCACAGACCTTGTAAAATATCTTGCAAGGGGGGTCTTTCTCTGTCTGACGAGTACCACCATCTCCACCTCATGTGTCCTTACGGTATCGAGTATCATCGAGGTCATATCCCCCTGTTCCATGAGGGGCTCAAAGTCCACACCAGCCTCCATCGCCTTTATCTGTACCTTGCCAAGGGTCTCGTATCCCCTCTGTCTGTATTCCCTCATGATGGCTTCTGATACACCTGCAGAGGGTCTATCCCCTATGAATCCTATATCCGTAAAGGTATCGAAGAGTTCCTTTGCATGGTCTGTCTCGAGCACATAGAGTGCAACGAGCCTTGCGGTCTGGTTCTTTGCCTCCCTGACTGCAAAGTCTATGGCTTTTTCTGAAAATCTCGATGCAGAAAGAACAAGTAGGATACTCTTCACGGGTATCTCCTGTCAACAAAAAAAAATCATTCTCAGCCCATGCCTACAAGGGGCCAGTAGAGTATAGCAACCAGATTGAACACTATCCATGCTGTAGTGCTCATTATTACCCCTGCCTTCATTATGTCCCGCACCCTGAGATAGTTAGACGATACCGCTATGGCATTTGCAGGGGTTGACATGGGAAGACTAAAGGCAAGCCCTGCGGGTACCGCTATGGAATAGGTAACGATGGCAGGGCTTACAGAGAACTTCTCAGAGAGCCCTATGCCTATGGGTATGAGTACAGCGATTACTGCCGCATTACTCATACCCTCGGTAAGGAGAAGGGTTATGAATGACAGCACACCCACAAGCACATAGGGGCTCTTTGCCCATTCACCTATTATGGTATTGGCAAGCCATAGTCCTGCACCACTCCTTTCAAGGGCTGTACCAAGGGTTATGGCACCACCGTACATGAGGATGATACCCCAGTTTACGTACTCCTCTATATCCTTCCACCTTACGAGCCTGAGCACGAACAGGGATACCACTGATGTCAGGGCTATGGTTGCAAGCCCGAGCGTTCTTCCAAGGAACATCCATGCAAGCACAGTAAGGAGGAGTATGAATCCCACTGCATATTCCCGGTAGCTCACCTTGCCCATATTCTTAATGCGCCTTGAGAGCACCTCCCTTGCCCTTCCCACATCGTCTATATCCACGGGGAAGAACCATGTAAGTACAGTATATCCCACAGCGAGCATAATCACAACGAGCGGGAAGACCGATACGGTGTAGCTCAGGAAATCTATGGTCATACCTGTCGATTCCCTGAGTATACCCACTGCCAGAGGTACCCTTGCCCCCCCGAGAAAGGTTGCAACCCCTCCTATGACACATCCCCATGCAAGGGAAAGAAACAGAAGTTTTCCGTAGTTTGTCCTTCCGGGCTTCAAGCCTATACCCTTTGCGATCTCGAGGACTATGGGAAAGAGCATCGCTGCCACTGCATGTTCCGACATGAAGAACGAAAGGGACGCAGAGAGCAGGAATATGCTCAAAAGGAGCCTCCTTGGGGAACTACCGAACCTCTCCATTATAGCAAGGGCTATCCTGTTGGAGAGCCCTGTCTGCATCACTGCCCCTGCAAGTATGAAGGCACCGAGTATGAAGAATACCGCCTCGTTTCCAAACAGAGAGAAGGTCTCTTTCTCATCGAGTACCCCCAGGAATGGCACCAGCACCATTGCAAAGAGCCCTGTTATGGCAAGGGGTACTGCATGGGATACCCAGAGTATGAGACAGAGCACGAATATGGCTATCGCATTCCTGCCTGCGGGTGTGAGCCCTTCTGGTACAGGTAGACTCAGTATGTACCAGAAGACCAGCCCGAGCACTACAAAGAAAAGTGGCCTCAGCCCACGAAGAAACAAAAGGAGCCATATAGACCTCCTGTCTATCTCTACACCCACACCCAGACCTCGCCATTGTTCTCATTCTTGTACGTAGGGTTTTAAAAGGGCTTAAGAATAACCCCCTGTATAGGACCCACCGGACTACCCCCTAACAACGGACGGATGAACGGTGGGCTTACTTCTCCTCCACATCCCGTACGCGGAGCTTCCTCCTGATGGTAGAGAGTCCCCAGGCGGTCTTAAGCCCTATCTTAGATTTATAGAAACTCTCCATTATGCCCTTAAATCCCCCCTTGTCCTCCACGAGATAGCCACTCTCTATGGGGGTTGTTACAACACTTATATCCCTCACCCAGTTCATGTTTATGTTCTTCTTTCGCACCGCATTGTAAAGATGCCTGTACACAGGGATGATTATCTCTGCGGTGAGGGGTTCTATCCGTAAAGCCCTGCTTGGCGATGGTCTGTAGATGGGAAGAATAGGCACGACCCCTATATCCGTAAGAAAGTCTATCCCCATACACGTGGAGCCAGGTGGCTCAAGCCCCACTATGAGGTGTGATGCAACAGTGCCACTCGGAAAGATACCTGCTGCGTACCTCAACGCCTCAAGATACCTGTCTCTGCCTATGAGTGATGCCCTGCCAGGACAGATCATCTCGAAGAGTTCGCTGTCGAATATCTCGAGATTGTAGAGCACAGAGTCTGCACCCACAGCGTATGTCTCGTCTATCCATCTGTTGTGCTTGGGTGGTAGGGCTTCAACAGCAACGAGGCAGTTGAAGTGTTTTTTTATCTCTCTTATGTACCCTGTCAGGAACTCTATCCCACCATCATCACCCTTTGTAAAACCTATGGAGAGATAGATTATCCTTGAACTCCCCTCCTTCATTACTGCCTCTACAGTCTCGAGCACCTCATCCACGGAATAGACCCTGTCAGTGCTGTTCACATCAAAATTACCCGCACAGTACCTGCATTCGATATTGGAATGGAAGAACTCGCACCTTGGAGAAGGTGTTATGACTGTGTAACTTCCATGGACGATACCTATCTTCGAGAAGGGTACACCTGTTGATGTCTTCTTCCTGTAGAACTCAGGCTTGGGCACAACCCTCACGTCCACCTCATCGATACCGTCTGTTATGACGTATCCCTTACCCTTTTTCTTGAGCACATAGGGGGAGTCCTTTGTGAACTCCTCCTTGCACGGCACATTGGCGATGATGTTTCTGGGGAGTATGAGGTCTATGCCCAGCCCTTCTATATCCTCTCCCTCTGAGACAGACCCATCTATCCTTATGCCCCTAAGCATAAGGTCTATCTTAAGGGAGCCCGGGTTGTGAAGATACTTACCCTGCACCCTGGAGTTCACAGGTCTCCTCATAGGTTACAAGTTCCTTTATCGTTGGGTTTTCCCCGCACAGGGCACACTCCGGGTCTTTTCTTACCTTTACCTTTCTGAAGGTCATCTTGAGGGCATCGAATATCATGAGATACCCGCAGAGTCCCTCTCCTATGCGTAATATCTCCTTTATCGCCTCCACTGCCTGGAGCACCCCTATAACCCCTGCGAGCGCCCCGAGCACCCCTGCCTCCTGACAGCTCGGCACAAGTCCCCTGGGTGGAGGCTCTGGATAGAGACACCTGTAGCATGGTCCACCCTCATGGGGCTTGAATACACTTATCTGCCCATCGAACCTGAACATACTGCCAGATACAAGGGGCTTTTTCTCAAAGAAGCAGGCATCGTTCATCAAAAAACGCGTAGGGAAGTTGTCACTACCATCGAGTACCACATCGTAGTCCCTTATTATCCCTCTTATATTCTCTGCGGTGAGACGGGTATCATGGGTTATGACCTTTACATCAGGGTTGAGTCTTTCTATGGTCTCCTTTGCAGAGAGTGCCTTCGGGGTGCCTATCCTGGGTGTATCGTGGATTATCTGCCTCTGGAGATTACTCAGGTCTACCCTGTCTCCATCTGCAATACCGATGGTGCCCACCCCTGCTGCAGCAAGATAGAGAAGGGAGGGTGAGCCGAGTCCACCCGCACCAAGGACAAAGACCTTGCTCTCAAGAAGCCTTGTCTGCCCCCTGCCCCCTATCTCAGGAAGTATTATGTGCCTTGAATATCTCTCTATCTGCTCCTCTGTGAAGTTCATAATGCCTCCTTATCATGTATCCCTGAAGACCCGGAAGGATTTTTGTTTGTTGTGGGGAAAACCCTCCGGGCTATCGCCCTTTTTTGGTAAAAAGGTGTTTTCCCCAGCCCCCTTTCCCAAAAAAACTTTTAGATCAGAAGTTTTGGGGAAGGGAGTTTGAGGGAAACCCCTTTTACAAAAGGGGTTTCCCTCGGAATTTAGTCCGAAAAAGATACCCATTACCTTGTTTTACTCTGAAGGCTAAAAATAAGATTCACACAACAGCGATCCTCTCCTCCCT
>WGFF01000363.1 GCA_015492355.1 Deltaproteobacteria bacterium | reverse complement strand
TGTGGGTGTAGAGATTACGAAGAAGGAGATGGTAGAAGAGGTCGGTGTGGGAGAGGGTACTGCTGGCATTGAAGCCCCTGGTATGCCTGAGGTGCCTGTGGTTGAGGAGGCTCCTCCAGCTGAAGCGGCAGTACCAGAGAGGGAGGAGATTACAGAGATACCCACACCAGAAAGGGCTGTGCCCAAGGAGGTGGCTCCTGGTGTAAGCAGGGCAGAGCCAGGATTCGGTCCGCCCGAGATGCCAGCACCTGTAACACCTGAGGCAGAGGTGCCCAAGGAGGCAGAGGCAGTAAAAGAGGCGGTCGAGTTCATGGATGTATTCTTCGATTACGACAGGTACAACATAAGGGACGATGCCAGACTCGCACTCAAGATAAATGCGAGGCTCCTAAGGGAGAACAAAAACCTCAGGATAACCTTGGAAGGACACTGTGACGAGAGAGGCACAGTGGAGTACAATATTGCACTTGGAGAGAAACGGGCAAGGGCTGTAAAGAGATATCTCTCAGACCTCGGTGTGGAGCCACATCGTATGTCTGTTATAAGCTACGGCAAGGAGAGACCTTTCTGCTACGAACACAACGAACAGTGCTGGCAGGAAAATAGAAGGGTCCACTTCAGGCTCAAATACTATGACTGATTGTCCTGTATCGATCCCCTGAGGGAATATCCATGGCAGAGACAACTCCCTCGGGCTCCTTTTGGGAAGAGATTTGTTCATGGTCTCTTGGAAGGGGGAAGGGGGGAAGCCTTTTCTGTAGAGAAGGGGTTTCCCCTTGGGCTTTTGTATGAATCAAACAGGAGGGGGAAGATGGGTTGTCCGCACGATTCAAAGGGGCTCCTTTCCCACGGGTGGCTCTATTTTATGGTATTCCTGTTTCTTGCAGGCTGTATGGGAGGAAGGACCCTCACACTCGATGTGGGATACGATACCAAAAGGGAGCCTGACTGGCCCTTTACAGAGGCTCCAACACTGAAGGTAGTCCTCATACCCTTTGAAAAGGGCAAGGGGGTAAAGGACACCATTGGAAAGTGGGTCGGTATAAGGGGCAAGGAGGATACCCTTAAGACATCCAAGCCCATAGACGAGTCCGTAACTAAGGCTGTGTTTGAATACCTGAACAGGGTGGGTTTCAATGTATCCACAGCCTCCAGGGGGGCAAGCCTCGATGACTTCAAAACCCCACCACCTGACTTTGTAATCCACGGCGTGGTGGAGACTTTTGAGACAGAGGCAAGCTCCACCATAGGAGCCACATCTGTAAAGACACGCATAAGCCTCAAGGTACGTATAAAAAACGTAAAGGATGGAAGTCTTCTGACCATCAATATAGACGGAGACTCTGAGCCCAGGACAGTGGTAGCCTTTGATCCTGATATATTCGAGAATACAGTGAATGATGTACTTTCAGAGACGGTGGAGCGCATATTCACCAACACCGTTCTGGAGGACGGCATCCTCAAGCCCAGGGATTGAGCCAGAGTTCGCCTGAGGGTAGGATTCCCTGAGGCACTGCAAAAACTACGCTCTTGCAGGAGGGGCGGGGAAGGGTTCCCCCTGACCTTTCGTCAAAGACAGGATGACAGGAAATATTCTAAAAGAGATTATTGTCTTCTGTATAGTTTTTTTCATCCTATCCTCCCTACTCCTTTTTCTAAGAAGGCTTATCCTTGATTCCCTTTACAGATGGGCAAAGACCACAGAGAGCGGTGTTGATAACATAATCCTGGATTCAGTAAGGCATCCCTCCATTTACTGGGCATTCGCCATAGGTCTCTATACCGCCCTGGGTACATCAGGCTTTCCACAGGCGTATGTTGGGTACGGGCTCAAGGCTATCTACATACTGATTATACTCTCTGTAACCATCGTTTTGGCAAATGTTGCATCGAAACTCATCCACCGCTCCATAGAGCGTGCCAAGGTAGACATCCCCCCTGGGCTTTCCCGCACCATAATCAATGTATTCATCTTTGTCATAGGCTTTCTCATAATACTCAACGACCTTGGCATATCTATCACCCCTCTTCTGACCGCCCTCGGTGTTGGCGGTCTTGCGGTTGCCCTTGCCCTCCAGGATACACTTTCCAATCTGTTTGCAGGACTCCATATCATGTTTGAAAAGCCCCTCAAGGTGGGAGACTACGTAAAACTGGATACAGGAGAGGAGGGGTATGTGGTCGATATAGGATGGCGGACTACCAGGATAAGAAAACTCCAGAACAACGTGGTGGTCATACCCAACAGCAAACTCGCTCAGGCAGTGATAACCAATTTTTACATGCCGGAAAAGAGGATGTCCCTACTTATACCCATAGGTGTGAGTTACGATGCTGACCCTGAGAGGGTGGAGGAAATACTCATAGAAGAGGTAAAGAATGCTGTGGGCTCCATACCGGGACTGCGTGCAGACCCACCACCCTTTGTAAGGTTCATACCTGGATTCGGGGACTTCTCGCTCGATTTCACCCTTATATGTCAAGTGGAAGAATACGTGGACCAGTACCTTGTCCAGCATGAACTGAGAAAGAGGATATTCAAGAGATTTAAAAAAGAGGGTATAGAAATACCCTTCCCCATAAGAACAGTGTACCTGAAGAGATAACCCTCAAGAGAATCAGACCACGCAGGGTCTGTAAAAGGACGGCGGGGAGGTTTTATTCCGCGAGAAAGAGAGGTCTTGTTTTTCTGAGTGGATGAAGGGATTTTATCCACAGGTCCTCCATTACAGGGATTTTTTGGTATAGAATCCCCCTTTGTGGATGGAGAAGATGCTTCTTTTCAAAACAGGTCTTCCGGTAATA
>WGFF01000362.1 GCA_015492355.1 Deltaproteobacteria bacterium | reverse complement strand
GAACCTGTATATGGCAAGAAGGCGGCTTTTGCGAGCAATATAGGAGAAGTGCGCCCGAAGTCCGAGGCAGGATGGAAAAAGCGGCATCAATCGTAGAGAGCACCCTGCCAGAAATCCTGTTCATCGCAATTTTTCCCCTGTTGCGCAACACAGGAACGGAATCTTTTTCTCTTAACTCGAATTAATCAGACGTTCCTTTATATAAACTGTTGCTTACAATTTTTGAGGAGAAACCTCTATAAAAACAGGCTCTAGTCTAGTCAAGACCCTAATTTAAAAAGAACTATCAAGTTAATATTGACAAAAATGCATTTTTTGTTTTATTATTGTGTTAATTGTTAAAAGTGAATCTGAACTCTAAAGCCTGTTGGTTCACACACTCCTTCCTTTCTGAAGTTGTCAAGGTAGAAAGAGTTTATACAATCATACTTCCCAAATACGGACACAGGTGTTCTGGTTGTTATCTCCGTTCTAACTTGGCGGACAAATCATAAACCCAAATTATTTTTCAAATCTTGCAATAACTTCATATGATTTTATACCACGTCACCATCTTATATAGCAGTAAATCTTTTACAACCACCTATATTCTTATCCATAAAATGGAGGGATAAAAATGACAGGGATACTAATCTGCATGAGTTTTATCTTTGTCTCACTGCTTGGTGTGCCCACACTATCTTTTGGAATCCCTGGGGATGTTATTAAATCATTCCCATCACCATCTGGTGTATCAAGACCAGAGGGTCTTGCCTGGGACGGCACTTACTTATGGAATATCTCTTGTGTAGGAAGCGCTTGTGCCAATGAAAATCTTTTCAGTATAGATCCCTCAGATGGTTCTATCGTGAATTCTTACACACTACCTTTTTTCGATCCTGACGGTCTGACCTGGAATGGTTCATATCTTCTTGTTTCAGCTGGGGTAGATACCGATAAGAAAATTTACAAAATAGATCCATCCGATGGTTCATGGTCTATATTTTTAGACTCTTTGCCAGGCACTGGAGATACGGATGGAGGGTTGACTTGGGATGGAACCAATCTATGGTTAGGGAGAGACTTAATTTATAAAATCGATGTTACAACTGGGGAAGTGATAAATTCGTTTAGTAGTCCTTCGGGAGGGATAGCATTAGGTGGAATGACCTGGGACGGAAACTACTTGATAAGATCCGATCCAATTCTTGATAAGATATTATATTTAAGTCCAGTAGATGGTTCTATTATATACTCCTTTACAGGTCCTGCTACTGGAGGAATGACCTGGGATGGTCATCATCTCTGGGTTGCGGACCATACAGCGAGAATGATATATCAGATTGAACCGGTTCCTGAGCCATCGACAATACTCTTGCTGGGCACTGGCTTGTTTGGACTAATTGTTTTGAGAAAAAGAGCAAAATAAAAAAGCCAGGCAGAAGGTATCTTTTTAACCCCTCAACCTGGCTCGATTTTCTGGTGCGCCTGGAGGGATTCGAACCCCCGACTTTCGGATTCGTAGTCCGACGCTCTATCCAGCTGAGCTACAGGCGCCAACCCTGTAGATTATAGGGTTTATTCTATCTTATGTCAACAGGGGTGTTCCTCCATACCAGCCCGGGCTCACATTCTCATCTCAGGGAACTCCATCCATAACAGAGGCTCTTTGTATGGGTCTCAAAGGGGTAGTACGCCCCTCTCTATCTTTACGAAACCCACCATTCATCCCAGCCCACAGCGCAGGCTTCTCTGGCAGACACCGTAAACATTTAAGCAATACCTCAACATCTCATGAAGGGAGTATATTTTAAGGATAAAGCCCCCCTTCTTCGATCAAGGATACACTCACATATCATCGACTATTCTCCTCAGCCTTTCCACCAGAAGGGCATTCTCCTTTCTTTTTCTCACCGCAACCCTGAAGAACCTGCTACCGAGTCCACGGAAGTCCTCAAGCCCCCTTACAAGGATTCCATCCTGGAGGAGGTCTTTTTTCAACCCCATGGCGGTAAGCCCATCCCTGAGTATCTTAACAGTAAAGAAGTTCGCACGGGATGGAAAGACCATAATACCCTTTATAGAGGAGAGGTGTTTGAAGAGGAGGGGCTGTTCCCTTGCAAACCACCTGAGCGAGGTCTCTATGAAGGTTCCATCCAGGAGGACTTCCCTGCCCACACACTGTGCGATAGTATTCACAGACCATGTAGGCTGGTATTTTTTTAATCTTTCCACCACATCAGGATGGGCTACTGCAAAACCCAGCCTCAAGCCTGCAAGGGAGTAGAACTTGGTCATGGATCTCAGGACCACAAGGTTTTTGAATTTCCCGGGATAGCCTTTCAGGGAGAGGGATTCTGTAAAGTCACAGAACGCCTCATCCACCACCACAAGGGTACCATACCTTCTGGCGCATCTCACCACATCCACGAGTGTGTCTACAGGCACAACAGTGCCGGTTGGATTTGCAGGATTGGCAATGTAGAGGAGGTCGTATCCATCCCTGAGATGTTTCATGATGGTCGAGATATCTGGCACAAAGGCGTTCCTCTCTGAGGATACCAGTCCCCTCACCCTGCAACCATGCAACTTAAGTGTGTATCTGTATTCACAGAAGGCAGGCTCCACTATGAGTGCCTTTCTCGGCTTGAATACCTGGGGTATGAGATATATGAACTCTGTTGACCCATTGCCAGGAAGCACACACGATGGAGGTACAGAGTGGAAGTCTGCAAAGGTCTTTACAAGGAGGGATGGATTCCTGTCAGGGTATGTGGAGATGTTTTTGAGATATTTTTTTATCCTTGCGGGTGGTCCAAGGGGGTTTATGCTTGCGCTGAAGTCTATTATCTTCTCAGGGGGTATATCGAGCCCCCGTGCAATATTCCATATATCACCTCCATGGGGTCTCTGCATAGGGAGTTATTACACTTCTTCCAGTATGTATTTCCTTGTACCGATACCCATCTCCTGGGCTGATTCTAGCTGGACGGTCCAGTCTATGGATGGATGTACCCCTCTGAACTTGTCACCCCCTGGTTCAAAACCTGATGTAAGGGCAGAGTTCCTGAAGCCAGCCTGCTGGTTTACAAGGTCACAGCATGCCTGATCTATTGCCACCGGGTCTGTGGATGCGGTGATACCCACATCAGGCACCACGGGTGCATCCGTATGTCCATAGCAATCGCATGTGGGGGATACCTGAGTTATGAAGTTCAGGTATACTATCCTCCCCTCCTTACCCTTCACCACGCCCATGGCATGTTCCACCATTTTTTCCTGCACCCTCCCTGCCGATTCGTTCCACTGTATCTTTATAGTACCCTCTGGACAGGCAGGTATGCAGTGCCCACAGCCTATGCATATCCTGGCGTTTATGACTGCCTTTGCCCCTATATCTATGGCATCAACCGGGCATACCAGACTGCACTCACCACAGGCTGTGCAACCCCCTGGCTCTACCACAGGTGCACAGCTTGAGTGCTGTGTGAGTTTGCCCTCCCTGCTGGCACACCCCATGCCTATGTTCTTGAGTGCCCCGCCAAAACCAGTGAGTTCATGACACTTGAAATGGGTAAGTACCACAAGTCCATTGGCAGAGACTATATGCCCTGCTATACACACCTCCTTGAGATGTCTGCCGTCCACCCTGACCCTTGTCAATCCCTCTCCACGCAGTCCATCCGCAATAATAACAGGTGCACCAACTACAGAATAGGCAAAACCGTTCTCCACGGCAGTGACAATGTGGGATACGGAGTCCACCCTTGTACCCACATAGAGGGTGTTGGTATCAGTAAGGAAGGGCTTTGCCCCTGTCTTCTTGACCCTGTCCACAACCCTCCTTACGAACACGGGATTTATAAAGGATGTGTTGCCCCGCTCCCCGAAATGGACCTTTATCCCCACAAGGTGCCCCTTCCTGAATCTCTCATCCACACCCACCCTTGAAAGGAGGGTATCGAGCTTATCAAGGAGGTTTCTCCTTGTATCAGCCCTTAGATCCGCAAAATAGACCTTTGAAACCCGTTCTCCCATATCCTGCATCTTTTCTGAGGGAAACCCCTTTTGTAAAAGGGG
>WGFF01000361.1 GCA_015492355.1 Deltaproteobacteria bacterium | reverse complement strand
GCCCAGAGCACCTTGGGAGGTGGTTCATCTATCCTCCCCAGTATCCTGAATGCCCTGGTTACGTCCCTGCTTCCAATGGCATCGGCAAGACCAAAGATACTCTCCTCCCCGCACTGAAGCCCGCATATCTCCACATCCTTTACATCTATCTCCTTTTTATCCCCCACAAAGGTTATTATCTTGTCGAGTTCACCCTTTACATCCCTGAGCCTGCCCCCTGTCATCTCTGCAAGCATACGGAGTGCAGGGACGGTTATACCCTTTCCCTGCCTCCTTGCCTCACCTCTTATCCATGCAAAGAGCCTGTCGTGAGACAATCCTCTACACCCCCTGACCCAGCCCTTCTCCCTGAGGCTATTAAAAAGGGATGAACCACTGATAGCCTTCCTTGTATGGGCTAAAAAGACGAGCACAGTGGAGGGGGATGGGTTTTCGATGTACTTCAGGAATTCCCTCTCCTGGGCGGGCTTGAGTGATGTGGCATTCCTGACCACTATAACCCTCCGCGGAGACATGGCAGGCATGGTCATGGCAGTGGTCAGTACCTGCTCCACATCAATGGATACACTGTCGTAGACATGATAGTTCAGGGACTCGAATCCACCCCCGAGGACCTCATCCTTTATGGACCTCAGGGCATCCTCTATCAGATAGTCCTCCTCACCGTAGATATACACTACAGGGTTCATGGTGGAACAAAACCCCCAGTAGCATGGTATCTCTTTAATACCTCATCCCTGTAACACACCGCATGGGTCAGGGTCAAAAATCCTCGAGCATACGTTCCTTTACGAGCCTTGCTGTATCCCTTGCCATCTTTTTGAGTGCCTTCCACTCAGCCTCCTTGGTGGCAGTGACATCGGCTGTATTAACCTGGAAGTCGTCGTAGTCTGTAATGTTTCTGTCCTCCCAGAGCACCTTCCCGTCTTCACTCCTTACAAGCCTTATGGACATGGATATCTTGAGCCTGTATTCCTGTATCACATCGCTCCTTGAATAGGAGACAGGAACGAGCCTGTAGGATTTTATAACACCCTCCATCACCGCCTCTCCTCCCTTATCGACTATCTCCACGTTGTTGGCGAACTCCTCTACGAAGGCACTGGTAATCACCTTCTCCACATCGGGTCTCCTGGTCTCGTTCCTGAAAAAGGGGATGGAAAGGGAGACTATATCACCCGGGAGCCTCCCCTCAAGCCTTCCTGCTATGTGGTAGCCACATCCAGGTATAGTAAGGGCAAATACAACCATCCCTATCAGTATGGAATGAACCACCCTCATACCACTATGTTCATTATCCTGTCTGGCACGTACACTATCCTTTTTATACTCTTGTTCCTCGTCCATTCCATGACCTTTGGGTCTTTCATGGCTATATCCTGTACCACCTCTTTTTCAGCCCCACGGGGTACCATCACCCTAGCTCTCACCTTTCCATTCACCTGTACGACCACCATAATCTCATCCTTTTCAAGGGCAGTGGGATCGAACCTGGGCCAGGGGGTGAGGTACAGGGGTCTTTCATTGCCTATCCTCTGCCACAGTTCCTCACATATATGGGGTGCAAAGGGAGATAGAAGGAGTATGACCGTCTCAACAGCCTCCCTAAAAACCTCCTTCTCTATGGGGCTATCCTTTCCTCCCTGCCACTGGTACAGGAGGTTTACGAGCTCCATTATGGCACTTATGGCTGTATTGAAGTGGAATCTCTCGCCTATATCCTGGGTTACCTTCTTTATGGTCCTGTGGGTTACATGGTGGACCTCCTTGAGGAATCCTTCAAGCCCTTTACTACCGTCGCAGGGTTTGCTCTCCCTTAAGACCTCAATGTTTTCGAGGACAAGCCTCCATACCCTCCCGAGAAACCTGTACGCACCCTCCACACCTTCCTCGCTCCAGTCGAGGTCTCTCTCGGGAGGGGCGGCAAAGAGGGAGAAGAGCCTTGTTGTATCCGCACCGTATCTGTCTATGATACTGTCTGGGTCAACGGTGTTCTTTTTTGACTTGGACATCTTCTCCACTCCACCCACCACAACCTCCCTGCCACACATCCTGCATCTCTTTCCATCCACTTCCTCCTGGGAGAGGAAACCATGTTCTGGACACCTCAGGGTCTCCTTGCACACCATTCCCTGGGTAAGCAGGTTCGTGAAGGGCTCGTCTATATCGAGAAGCCCTATATCCCTGAGTGCCTTTGTGAAGAATCTGGCATAGAGAAGATGGAGTACCGCATGCTCTATACCCCCTATGTACTGATCCACCGGCATCCAGAAGGAGACCTCCTTTCTGTCGAAGGGAAGGTCCTCCTTGAAGGGAGAGATGTATCTCAGGAAATACCACGATGAATCGACAAAGGTATCCATGGTATCTGTCTCCCGTCTTGCCCTTCTACCACACCTCGGGCAATCCGTCTCCACGAATTGCCTTACCGTTGCAAGGGGAGATATGCCACCTCCTCTGAAGTCCACCTCCTGCGGGAGTACCACAGGGAGTTCCTCATAAGGTACCGGCACAGTGCCACATCCATCACAGTATACAATGGGAATTGGACACCCCCAGTACCTCTGTCTCGAAATACCCCAGTCTCTGAGCCTGTATGTAGTAGCCCTCCTTCCCTTACCCTCCTTCTCAAGGAGTTCCACTATCCTGTCCATTGCCTCAGTGCTCTTTATACCATTGAACGGTCCAGAGTTGACCATTATACCCTCTTCTGTGTATGCCTCCTTCATGGTGGATGGATCGAGCCTTCTGCCAGGGGGGGTTATAACCACCTCTACAGGAAGCCCGTATGCCCTTGCGAACTCAAAATCCCTCTGGTCATGGGCAGGCACAGCCATGACCGCACCTGTTCCATACTCCATTACAACAAAATTGGCAACGTATACCGGTATCCTTTTCTGTGTGAGCGGGTTTATACACCATGCACCAGTGAAAACACCCTCTTTGTCCAGAAGCCCCTTCTCCCTTCTCGTCCTGTCCTCTGCCCTCACCCTCTGTACAAAGTCCCTGACTTCCTGAGCCCTTTCACTGGTGGTAATCCTCTCAACGAGGGGATGCTCAGGGGCAAGGCTCATGAAGGTCGTACCATAAAGGGTATCGGGTCTGGTGGTAAAGACCTTTATCACCTCGTCTGAATCTACCACAGGGAATATGACCTCTGCCCCAGTGCTCCTGCCTATCCAGTTTCTCTGCATCACCAGTACACGCTCGGGCCACCCCTTGAGCCTGTATGTGTACTCGAGCAGTTCCTCTGCATACCTTGTAATCCTGAAAAACCACTGATCGAGTTCCTTCTGCTCCACAGGGCTTTCACACCTCCAGCAGAGACCATCCTCTACCTGTTCGTTGGCAAGGACGGTGGAGCACCTTGGACACCAGTTCACACTACCCCTCTTCCTGTAGGCGAGGTCCCTCTCGTAGAACTTAAGAAATATCCATTGATTCCATCTGTAGTAGGAAGGCGAACAGGTCGAGACCTCACGATCCCAGTCATAACTCAAGCCCATGCGTTTGAGTTGCCTTCGCATGTACTCTATGTTCTCCAGTGTCCATCTTGCGGGATGTATATTGTGCTGTATCGCTGCATTCTCTGCGGGCAGACCAAAGGCATCCCACCCCATGGGATGGAGCACCTTCTTTCCGTTCATCATGAGAAACCTCGACAGCACATCCCCTATGGAGTAGTTCCTCACATGCCCCATGTGTATCCTTCCTGACGGATAGGGAAACATCTCCAGTACATAGAACTTCTCCCCTTCGGTGGTATGGTCTACCCTGAATGCCTTTCTTTCCTCCCATTCCTTCTGCCAGAAGGTCTCTATCCTTTTGTGGTCATACCTCTCAACCATATCTCCTGTCCCGTAAAAAACGATGATGGATTACCTTCTACTCCCTTCCCCGAAACCTCTGGACTAAAATCCCATGGGAAAGGATAAAAAAGATTTCTAACATATAAGTTCTTATTTTTCAAACCCAAAAAGGGTGTATCCCCCTTTTATTCCCTTGCCCTGCCCATTGTTCATGGGGTATATTCTCTGGAAGGGTTTTGTGGTGGCATGGCATCACCACACGGGGCTTATCTGAAACCCTACAGGAGGGTTTTATGAAACCACTGCGCATCTTCATAGTAACGGTTCTCTTTTTACTTGCAGCCTGTACAGACAATGACAGAAGGGAGAGTGCCATGATAGACCCCGTGGACAGGGGATACCGTGCACCTGACTTTTTCTACAGTGATATAAACGGGAATCCTGTGAGGCTTTCCGGGGCAAGGGGGAAGGTGGTGGTGGTCTTTTTCTGGAAGATGAGATGCAGGGAATGTATAGATTCCATACCATCCCTTGAGAGGCTCTACAGGAGGTTCAGGGAAAAGGGACTCGAGGTCATGGCGGTGAATGCAGACACCGTACATACCGCATCGATCCACAGTATAAGGGAATTCATAAAGGAAAAGGACCTCACCTTTACTGTCATAAGGGATGACGAGGGTATAATATCCCTTGCCTTCAGGGTCATAAGGGTGCCTGCTGTGTTCGTCATAGACAGGGATGGTATTATAGTGGAGGTTCTTGAAGGCAGGATAGACTGGCTTGATAAGGATAAGGCAGGACTTATAGAGTCGCTCCTCTAAGGGGTTCGGTTAAGTATACTCCTTACCTCCCTTACTGTATCCTCGATCTTAACGAGCCATTTCCTTTCCTCTCCCCTTCTTTTCATCTCCACCGATCCACTGGCAATGGTTCTGTTACTTACGGTTATCCTCACGGGTATACCTATGAGGTCTGCATCCTTGAACTTGACCCCTGCCCTCTCATCCCTGTCGTCTATGAGCACCTCTATGCCAGCATCAGTGAGGGCCCTGTAAATATCCATGGACACCCTTTCTGTCTCTTTGTCCCTTATGTTTATGGGTATGAGTTCCACCTCGAAGGGTGCAAGCGGGGGGGGCCAGATTATGCCAGAGGCATCATGGTTCTGTTCTATGGCTGCGGCAGCAGTCCTTCCTATACCTATGCCGTAACAGCCCATTATCATCGGCTTTTCCCTGCCATCACTGTCAAGAAAGGTCGCCCCCATAGATTCGCTGTACTTGGTACCGAGCTTAAAGATGTGTCCCACCTCTATGCCACGATGTATCTCAACCCTCCCCTCACATCTTGGACACATATCACCCTCCACAACCTTTCTTATATCGAGGTACTGTGCCCTAAAATCCCTCTCAGGCTGGACACCCATTATATGGGTATCGAGCCTGTTTCCGCCTGTAACACCATCCTCTATCTCAAGCACACTGTAGTCTGCATATATGGGTATCTTCAATCCCACAGGACCTGCAAACCCCACTGGCGCACCAGTTACATCCCTTATGGTCTGTTCATCAGCCAGTGTAAGGTCCTTCACATCGAGTGCCCTCTTGAGCTTCGCATCGTTCAACTCATGGTCTCCCCTTACAAGGACTGCTACAGTACCCCTGTCAGTACTGTAGATGAGTGTCTTTATAAGCCTTGAGGGCTCAACCCCGAGAAAGGAACTCACCTCCTCAACGGTCTTCATACCCGGTGTGGAGACCTCCTTTATCCCTGTATCCTTCTTTACACCTTCCCTTTTTCCAGGGTGGGGTCTTCTGGTCTCTGCCCTCTCTATATTGGCTGCGTAGGTACATCTCCTGCACGTTGCTATGGAATCCTCCCCTGTGTCTGCGAGTACCATGAACTCGTGAGAGAACTTTCCACCTATCGGTCCTGTCTCTGCCTCCACTGCACGAAAATTGAGTCCACATCTTTCAAAAATACGGCTGTAGGTACGGTACATATTTTCGTATTCTCGTTCTGCACACTCATCACTTGCATGAAAGGAATAGGCATCCTTCATTATAAATTCCCTTCCCCTCATAAGACCGAACCTCGGGCGTATTTCGTCCCTGAACTTGGCTTGTATCTGGTAGAGGTTTTTGGGGAGTTCCCTGTAGGAACGCACCTCACGCCTTACAAGGTCTGTTATAGCCTCTTCGTGGGTGGGTCCAAGGCAGAACTCCCTTTTGTGTCTGTCCCTGAACCTCAAAAGTTCCTTTCCATACTCATCCCACCTTCCGCTCTCCTTCCACAGTTCAGATGGGAGCACAAAGGAGAGCAATACCTCCTGTGCCCCTGCCCTGTCCATCTCCTCACGTACTATCCTCTCCACCTTCCTTATGACCCTGAGCCCCAAGGGAAGGAGATTGTATATGCCGGATGCAACCTTTCTTATCATACCAGCCCTTATCATGAGCCTGTGGCTTACAATCTCTGCATCAGAGGGTGCATCCTTGAGTGTTGGCAGAAGATATCTGGAGTATCTCATACGCCTCCTTTTTTTATATGGAGATATTGGGGACCAGGTTGTTGTGGGGAAAACCCTCCGGGCTATCGCCTTTTTTTGGTAAAAAAGGGTTTTCCCCTGCCCCCCTTTCCCAAAGACTTTAGATTAGAAGTTTTGGGGAAGGGAGTTTGAGGGAAACACCTTTTGTAAAAGGGGTTTCCCTCAGAATACAGACAAATTATAAAAGCCCCCGGTGGCTATACCGTTCACTGTATTACAGTCCGTTCCACAGCCTGTCCCATCTAAAGCCCCCATCCCTGCTCCAGGAATAGTATATCCTCACAGCCCTGCCTGTTATATTCTCAACAGGTACTGGACCGAAGTACCTGCTGTCGTAACTGTTGGCTCTGTTGTCCCCAAGGACGAATACCTCACCCTCAGAAAGCCTCAATGGTGCAAGGACGTGGTGGTATGGATCAGGGGTGTCTGTTACAGTGGAATGTACCTTACCGTTTATGTACATAACCCCGTTCCTTATCTCAACCCTGTCCCCCTCTATGGCTACCACACGTTTTATGTACTCCTTCCTTCCATCCCCAGGTGGTCTGAAGACGATAACGTCACCACGCCGGGGCAGTCTCCCCCTGTAGCCCATCTTTACCACAAATACCCGCTCACCATCGAGTATGGTCGGCTCCATACTGACCCCGGGTATGACGTACATCTCCACCACCTCTCTCTTTATATACTCAAAGACAGATGGTACTACCATCCACCAGATAAAAAAAATAATCCCTGCACACACATACCACCTGTTTACGAGTATATTTCTGGGGTCTCTGGCTCCCCTGAAGGCATCGAAGAGGATAAAACCAAGGAGGGCTAAAAGAACTACTCCGTAGACAACCACCACGTACAATTCATCAACAAAGAGGATTATCCACAGGATAAGACCTATATATAGTACCGTAAGGAGGAAAAACACCACACCCCTGAGTATCCTCCCGTTGTATATCTGTCCCAGCCCTGGTACAAAAAGCCCGAGTAGCAGGGAAAGGTACGGGCTCTTTCTCTCCCTCTCTGTCTCCTCACCTGTGGTCTTTAGATAATCTGGGATATCGTATCCTCCCTTACCAAGTGTCTCAGGGGTACCATCGTCGGTGATACTAAAGCATCTCTTCATTTATCTCGATCCTTGCCTTGCTCCTCAGGTCTTCTATCCATCTGGTGAGGACCTCGTTCTTTTTCCGTGTAAGGAGCCTCTGTTTTATACTATCCTTCTGTTTTTCAAAATCCTCTGGGCGAGCGTCCTTACTCTCCTTGAGCCTCACCACAAAGAATCTGCCACCGGATGATAGTACCTCAGGGTAGTATGGGGAAGTGTCTGTAAGTTCAAAGAGTCCATCCCTGTCAGCCACGAACACACCTATATCAGGCACAAAGCCGTCCCTCTTGGTGAAAAATCCTGTAGACTTTATCTCCATACCATCTTTGCTGGCGATGGTCTTAAAATCCTCCCCTTCCTTTACCGCCTTCAATATCTCCTCTGCCCTCTTTTTCGCAAGTTCAAACGCCTTCTCCCTTTTGTACCTATCGAGTACCTTCTCCCTTACCTCATCGTATTCTGGTAGATGTGCCTCCACCCTCTGGGTAACCCTTACGAGATAGAATGTCCTGCCCTCTTCTATGATGTTACTCATCTGACCTTCCTTGAGAAGAAACACCGCCTCCTTTACCTTTCTCCTCGAGGCGAGCTCCACACCCCTTTCATCCTCTGAAAAAAGAGGGGTCTGGAATATTTCTACCCCTATCTCCTCTCCCACCCCTTTGAGCTCATCAAGGGAATCTATCTCCTTAAGAGGGGTACGCAGTTTAGCCAGCCTCTGTCTTGCCCTCCTCTTTATCCTCTCCTCGGTAAGGGTCTTTTTTATCCTCTCCTTTGCCTCGTTGTATGGTATGAGTCCTGCCTCCTTTATATCCTCCACCTTTATGATGTGGAATCCAAAATCCGTCTCCACCACACCGCTTATCTCACCCTTTTTAAGGGAAAAGGCAGTATCCTCAAAGGGTCTTACCATCACCCCCCTCGGGAACCAGCCGAGGTCCCCACCCTTGGGTGCAGAACCGGGGTCCTGGGAGTGGTTCTTTGCGAGCTCTGCAAAATCCTCTCCCTTCTTGAGTCTTTCGAGTATCTCCTCTATCTTCTTCCTTGCCCTGTCCCTGCCATCCTCACCCCCTTCAGGTCTTATGAGTATGTGTCTTGCATGTATCATTTTGGGGGTCTGAAAATCTATGATGTTTTTTTCGTAGTAGTTCTTGATGTCTTCCTCTTTTATATCTATCTTGTCCTTTATATCATCTAACCTTATACGTCCATAGATAGCCTTTATCCTGGTAGGTATGAGGAAGGAAGACCTGTTTTTGAGAAAAAAGTCCTTTACCTCATCCTCCTTCACCTCTACGCTGTCTTTGAATCCATCGGTATCTATGGTGAGATATTCAAGGGATATCTGTCTGTTTTCCCTGGAGAATGTATCCCTTACCTCCTCGTCCGTTACAGTGACATCCTTAAGCACCCTATCCTGCATCTTTCTTATGATGATGTCCTTTCTCATGTCCTCTTCGAATTCTGCGGGCTTTATACGATTCGCACTTAGCACCCTGAAGTAGAGCTCCTTGTCAAATACACCATCCCGCTGAAAATCCCTTATCTTCATTATGGCGTCCTGCACCTCTCTGTCTGTTACATCCACACCTTCCCTTTCTGCCTGTTTGAGTATGAGGAGCCTGTTTATCAGGAGATCGAGGGTCCTCTTCCTCAGGTTAAGACCCCTCAGGAACTCATCCGAACCACCCTTAAAGGCATTCCTATAGTATTCGACCTGCCTCCTGTAGAGCCGTGTATACTCCTTGTTGGATATCTTTGTACCATCTACCCTTGCAACCACCCTGGGGACTGTGTCTGTATTGGGTCCAGGACCCACACCCCAGAAGACAAAGACGATTATTATGGCAAAGAATATGAATACTATGATTATGGAACGCTTTTTCTTTCTCATGAAATCGAGCATCAGTTCCTCCTTGGATGAATAAGACTGTACCGGGAATTTAAGACCACCTTACAACCCATCCTGCAAACCGGGGGTCGAGGTGGAGCCCATTACCCTGCTGGGTGGTGGAGATGATTTTTAATATTCTATCATATTGGATTTTCTTTTTAAATTCAACTCTTTTATATGATTTTCTCCTTGCCAAGGTATTTCCTTTTTGCTAATATTTTCTAAATTCCACCGGGGAGAGGGTATGCTGAACTACCTGCTTGGTCTATTCTCTAACGACCTTGCCATTGACCTTGGCACAGCCAGCACCCTTATATACGTCAAGGGTAAGGGTATAGTGTCTAACGAACCCTCTGTTGTGGCGATAAAGAAGGACGGAAGGGGGAGAAGGGTTCTGGCTGTTGGGAAGGAAGCCAAGGCTATGCTCGGCAGGACCCCTGGAAGCATAGAGGCTATAAGACCCCTTAAGGACGGTGTAATAGCGGACTTTGAAGTAACAGAGGAGATGCTAAAATACTTCATAGCCAAGGTCCACAACAGAAAGCTCCTTGTAAGGCCCAAGATAATAGTAGGTGTACCGTCCGGCATCACACAGGTGGAGAAGAGGGCTGTAAAGGAGTCCGCATATTCTGCGGGTGCAGCAGAGGTGTATCTCATAGAGGAGCCCATGGCAGCAGCCATAGGGGCAGGGCTTCCGATTACAGAACCCTCTGCAAACATGATAGTGGACATAGGGGGTGGGACATCAGAGATAGCGGTCATATCCCTTGCAGGGATAGTCCAGTCCAAGTCCATCCGCATAGGAGGGGACAAGCTGGACGAGATGATAATGCAGTACATAAAGAGAAAGTACAACCTCTCCATAGGCAGTGGCGTGGCAGAGAGTATAAAGATAAAACTCGGCTTATCTCTGCCGGATGAGGAGAACAAAAAGATGGAGATAAAGGGCTCCAATCTCATGACCGGAACCCCTGCAACCATGGAGATAGACTCAAGCGAGATACGTGAAGCCCTTACAGAGCCTGTAAACGCCATTGTAGAGGCTGTAAAACAGGTGCTCGAATCGACCCCGCCTGAACTCGCCGCCGATATGGTGGACAAGGGTATAGTACTTGCCGGCGGTGGGGCACTTTTGAGGAACCTCGATGTGGTGCTACGGGAAGAGACCAAACTGCCCGTTACCATTGCTGAAGACCCACTTACCTGTGTGGTGAGAGGGGCTGGCAAGGTGCTGGATGAATTGAAACTTCTCAGGGAAGTTACCATACCGAACTGAACCCCCGTTGATCAGGGTTGGCGGGTTCTTCTACATCAAAACTCGGAGGTTAGAGGTTAGGAACCTCCATGGGTATTACATCCTCTGGAATGCCTATCCATCACCAGACATAACTCTGGTGGTTTGACGGTTAACTAAAGTCACAGAAAAGACCTTGCATATAGTGTAAAATTTCCCAAAATCTCCCGTCTGGCAGGAGGAAAATGTCATTTTTAAGGAGACATCAGATAATTCTCGCCTCTATCTTTCTGTGTCTTCTATCCCTCCACATGGCCTTTACCAATAGAAAAGGAATGGGGGCAGATGCCATAATAGAGGGGTTCCTTTCCTTTGTTGTGCCTCCTGTGCAGGGGTTGATAATCCATACATACAGGGGTGTTACGGATATATGGCACCGTTACATATACCTTGTGGGCGTGAAGGAGGAAAACAGGGCGCTCAAGAAGATGGTCTTCGATCTCATGGAGGAGAACAACCGCCTCAGAGAGGAGATAAAACTCAACCAGAGGCTCAAGGACATACTTGCCTTTAAAAAGAGAATCCCCTTCAAAACAGTGGCTGCAGAGATACTCGGGTTCAATATCAGGGGATGGACAAGGACCCTCACCATAAACAAGGGTACAGAGGATGGTGTATCCATAGACATGCCGGTTCTCGGTCCCATAGGGGTGGTTGGAAGGGTTATAG
>WGFF01000360.1 GCA_015492355.1 Deltaproteobacteria bacterium | reverse complement strand
CGAGGTGTGATGTATGCAGGATAAGGGAGTACTGCAGGTACTATAGAGAACATCACCCAGTATCATAGGGACAATATCCCTTGAAAAGGGATAGGAGATTTTAAGATTAGGGAAACTCTGATCAATTCGTCATTGCGAGGATTGAAGCGATAAAACAATCTCCAAAGTTGTTAATTTATATGAAAATGGGCTTGATATGCTTCACTCGCAATGACAAGAAAGCCGATTTTTCAGAGTTTCCTTAGGTTAAGCGTCTCTATTCCACGATGGACTTTTAATTCGATTAGGTAGTGGGTATCTTTTTCAGACTAAACTTTACCTGTATCCTGAGGGAAACCCCTTTTGTAAAAGTGGTTTCCCTCAAACTCCCTTCCCCAAAACTTTTAATCTAAAGTTTTTTGGGAAAGGGGGCACGATTTGATGACCCATTACCTTCGATTAATTTAGCCTCTTATAAGACCATGCAGGCGATTTTCTTCGACGGAAGGTTATCGGTCAGGGATGATTATCCAGAGCCCAGGGCTCGAAAGGGAGAGGCTCTCATAAGGGTGATACTTGCTGGGATATGTTCGACTGATCTCGAAATCGTAAAGGGCTATATGGATTTCAGGGGTGTCCCAGGTCATGAGTTCGTGGGCATGGTGGAGGAGTGCGCCACCAGTGGGCTTGTGGGCAGGAGGGTGGTGGGGGAGATAAATATCGGCTGTGGCAGATGCATGTACTGTGAAAGAGGGATGAAAAATCACTGTCCCTATCGCAGTGTCCTCGGCATACTTAAAAAAGACGGTGCATTTGCAGAGTATCTATCCCTGCCTGAGGAGAACCTCCATGTGGTGGATGAGTCCATCACGGATGAGGAGGCTGTGTTTACAGAACCCCTTGCATCAGCCTTCGAGATTACAGAACAGGTGAATATAAGCCCTGATGACAGGGTCTGTGTGCTCGGGGATGGCAGGCTCGGTCTTGTTGTATCACAGGTGCTGGCACTTAGAGGATGCAGGCTTACAGTGGTGGGGAAACACCCTGAGAAACTCTCCATACTCAAAAGAAGGGACATAAATACAGTATGCATCCATGACCTCAACGAGGGGGATTTCGACTGTGTGGTGGATGCGACAGGCTCACCAGACGGTATAGGTATGGCGATAGGTCTTGTGAGAGCCAGAGGAAAGGTCGTGGTTAAGACCACCATCAGAGAAAAGAGGTGGTTCGATGTGAACAGGGTGGTTGTAGACGAGATAGAGGTTATAGGTTCAAGGTGTGGTCCCTTTGAGCCAGCCCTTAATGCCCTGAGAAAGGGGCTTGTGGATGTAAGGTCTATGGTGACGGATGAGTTTCCACTCAAAAGGGGAGACGAAGCCTTCCACAGGGCGGGCAGGGGAGATGCACTCAAGGTACTTCTCAGGATGGATTAACATATCCTTGGCAACTGTTCTCCGGATGGCATATCGAGTATCCTTCTGTTGCCCACCGGTGTTTCTATGAGTACCTTTCTTTCAGGCTCCTTTAAAACCCTCCCGATTATGGAAGCCTCTCTGCCCAGGGGATTCTTTCTCATGGCATCGAGTATACCAGAAGCCTCATCTTCCGATGCCACCACAACTATCTTTCCCTCGTTTGCAAGGTAGAGGGGATCAAACCCGAGTATCTCGCAAGCCCCCCTTACCTCGTCCCTCACAGGTACGTCCTCCTCCTTTACGAGGATACATAACCCGCACTGATGGGCAAACTCGTTGAGCACTGTTGCGAGTCCACCGCGTGTGGGATCACGCATAGCCCTTATGCCGTCAGAACCATCGAGTATGTCCCTTACAAGACCATTGAGCGGGGCACAGTCACTCTCCACCGGTGTTTCCATGCCGATGCCCTCCCTGTGGGTGAGTATGGCGATACCGTGGTCTCCGATGGTGCCTGAGACGATTATCACATCCCCTGGCTTTATGTGCCTCGGTGAAAGGTCTATACCATCCCTCACAACACCTATACCGGTGGTGTTTATGAATATCTTGTCCCCCTTGTTTCTCTCCACCACCTTTGTATCCCCTGTTACTATCCTTATGCCTGTCTTCCTTGAGGTCTCTGCCATGGAGGCAACTATCCTTTCCAGGTCTGTAACAGGGAGTCCTTCCTCTATGATAAAGGAGACACTCATGTAGAGTGGTTCTGCCCCGCCAACAACAAGGTCGTTCACAGTGCCACAAACAGAGAGTTTACCTATATCACCACCGGGGAAGAATATGGGATTCACCACGTAGGAGTCGGTTGTAAAGGCTATCCTCGATGATGGTGACCTGAATATAGCCTGGTCGTTGAGTTCCTGGAGGATGGGGTCATCGAAGAACCTTAGGAACATATCCTCTATGAGGTGGTGTGTGAGTCTTCCGCCACTGCCGTGGGAGAGTGCTATCCTTTCGTCCCTCATTGCACCACACTCCTGTATCTGAAGTACGCTGCACAGGTACCCTCTGAGGATACCATGCACGGACCCACAGGAGAGGCTGGTGTGCACACAGAGCCGAAGAGCCTGCAATCAGGTGGTGATATGAGCCCCTTAAGGACCCTACCACATTCACACCCTGGTGGCTCACCACAGTCTATCCTCTCTATGGAGAACCTCTTTTCCGCATCGAATCCAGCAAATTCATCCCTTATCCTCAGCCCACTCGATGGAATGGTGCCCATCCCCCTCCAGTCCGTATCGCACACCTCGAAGACCTCATCCATAACTGCCTTTGCCCTTTCGTTACCCTCCCAGGTTACTACCCTGGAGTACTGTATCTCTGTGTTGCTCTTTCCCTCCTCTATCTGCCTTACGAGCATGTATATACCCTGGAGTGTATCGAGTGGCTCGAACCCTGCAACCACACTCGGTGAGCTGTACTCCCTGGAAAGGAACTCGTAGGCACCCGCACCTATTATGGCTGTTACATGACCGGGACATATAAACCCGTCTATATCTATCTCTCCACTCTCCATAAGTGCCCTCATCGCAGGTGGTGTGAGCTTGTGGAGGGAAAGTATAGAGAGGTTTTTAAGCCCCTTTCTCTCTGCCATGAGTATAGTTGCTGCCACTGTTGGTGCGGTTGTCTCAAAACCCACCGCGTAGAGGATGACCTCCCTTTGCGGATTGGAAGATGCTATCTCTATGGCTGATATGGGGGAGTACACAACCCTTATGTCCCCTCCACGTGCCTTCTCATCCTGGAGTGTACTACTCCTCCCCGGTACCTTCATCATATCGCCAAAGGTGGCTATTATGACATCCCTTCTCCTGCGTGAAAACTCGATTATCCTTTCTATATCCCCTGGAGGGGTCACACATACAGGACAACCAGGACCAGATATGAGATTTATATTGGGCAGCACAGCCTCCCTTATACCGTATCTGGATATGGTATGGGTATGGGTACCGCATATCTCCATTATGGTTATGCGCTTTGTGGATATCCTCCTTATACTTTCGAGGATACCCTTTATCCTTCTCTTTTCCCTGAATTCATCTATGTACTTCATCCCTCACTCCAGTGGGATATATCTTTGTGTCCAAGGTCTGTGGGGTCTTCGGTAAACCTGCAAGGGAGGTGTCGCCCTTATGGTAGGAGACCTTAAAGGAACCTCCCTCCGCTTATTATCTCATCCACGAGTTCAAGGGTTTTTAAGGCTTCCTTCTCGTCCACCTTCTGTATGGCGAAGCCTGCATGGACTATCACATAATCGCCCTCCTTCACATCGTCGAGTAGTATCAAACTCGCATCCTTTCTACTCCCGCCCACATCCACCTTGGCGACAAAGTCGTTTATCTCGACTACCTTTCCTGGAATACCGAGGCACATCTTCCTTTTCAGTGTCTTTTAAGGCTCTTTCCGTAAAGGTCCCTTATATTCTCCCATGCCACTATTGCCTGACCGAGTGATATCCCGCCATCATTTGCTGGCACCCTCTCGTTGAGCCATACCTTAAAACCCTCTCTTTCGAGTCTATCACCTGCAAGGTCAAGGAGTATCCTGTTCTGGAACACACCCCCACTCAGCACAACATCGTTTATATCCCGCTCCTCTCTCAGAATCCTTACCACACCGAGTATTATCTCTGCCATGGTATGGTGGAATTTGATGGCTATCTCCTTTGGTTCACAACCCCTTTCTATATCATAGACCACACCCTTTATAATAGGGCGTGTATCTATGATTATCCTCTTTTTGCGTATCAGGTCGAAGGGATAGTGGAATGGCTCTGGCATACCACAGCCTGTGCCAGCGATCATCTCCAATTCTATGGCAGATTCTGCCTCAAAGGTTACAACGTCCCTTATGCCAGCAAGGGAGGATATACAGTCGAATAGCCGTCCTACACTTGATGTAAGAGGGGAGTTGATACCCCTTTTTATCATCCCCACTATGGCATCTATCCTCTTTCTTTCAAACCTCTTGAAGAAGGACGGTACCCTGCCCGTCATCTCATCCCCGAAGGTATGATAGAGATAGGATACAGCCATCCTCCAGGGTTCCTTTACTGCCCTGTCCCCTCCAGGAAGTGGCACATAATTGAGGTGTGCCTTTCTTACAAAATCCTTTCTGCTGGCTACAAGGAACTCCCCACCCCATATCCTGCCATCGAGCCCATAGCCTGTACCATCGAAGGCAACCCCTATGACCTCTTTTTTTATGTTGTGTTCTGCCATCACACTCACTATGTGGGCATGGTGGTGCTGGACAGGTATTATGTCGGTATGGGAGTGGTGTCTTTCGATCTCCCTGTGGTATTCCTCTGCAAATCGTGTGGAAAGGTAGTCAGGATGGAGGTCGTGTGCAACGAAGTGGGGATCGGAACGGAAGGTGTTTTTGAGATTCCTGAGCACCTCCCTGAAGAAATCAAGTGTCTCCATGTTCTCAAGGTCTCCTATGTGCTGGCTCATTATTGCATAGCGTCCCTTTGTGATACAGAACGTATTTTTGAGCTCTGCACCTGTTGCAAGTATATCCGCCATTTCTTCACCCATATCGAGTGGTTCAGGTACAAACCCCCGTGCCCGTCTTATGGTGTGGGTCTTTCTCTTCCTTACCCTTACAATGGAGTCATCCACCCTCATGCAGATGTCCCTGTTGTGGAGGAGGAAGAAGTCAGCAATGGAGGAGAGTCTTTTGAGGGCAGTGGGGTTGGATGTGACGATGGGCTCATCCGCTATATTACCGCTCGTCATGACGAGGGCTGTGAACCGAGCCCCTTCCACATTGAAGAGAAGATGGTGAATGGGTGTGTACGGAAGCATCACACCGAGGTAGTTGTTGGATGGTGCAACATCAGGGGATATGGGGCTGGGAAGTACCTTTTCCATTATCACTATGGGGCGCACCCTCCCCTTGAGTATTTCCTCTTCTTCGGATGAGACCCTGCAGAAGGTCTTTACAGTCTCTACATCCAGGGCCATTATGGCAAAGGGTTTGTTGTTCTTTCTCTTTCTTTCCCTGAGGGTCCTGACCGCCTTTGTGTTGGTTGCGTCACAGGCAAGGTGGAAGCCCCCAAGCCCCTTTATGGCAACGATGGCACCGTCCAGGAGGAGTTCTGCGGTCTTTTTTATGGCGCTGAAGTTTTTGGTCTCCCTGTCCCCCTCCGGGTTTTCCCCCTTCTCGATGAGCCATACCTCTGGACCACACACCTCACAGGCATTGGGCTGGGCATGGAACCTCCTGTTTAAGGGATCGTTATACTCCCTTTCGCACTCTCCGCACATCCGAAATACCTTCATGGTGGTGTTTACCCTGTCGTAGGGTATATCCAGCACTATGGAATATCTCGGTCCGCAGTTTGTACAGTTTATGAAAGGATAGAGATACCGTCTGTCTCCTGGTGAGAATAGTTCCCTCAGGCAGTCCGTACAGGTGGATATGTCAGGTGAGATGAGTGTAAACATTTCCCTTTTGTGCAGGCTCTCCTCTATCCTGAAGTCTTTGAACCTTGCGGACGGAAGGCTCTCTGTTGTGAGATTCTCTATCCTCGAAAGAGGGGGAGGGGACTTTTTGAGCTCCTCTATGAACCCATCTATACCGTCCCCTTCCACCTCTATGACAACACCCCTTGTATCGTTCAGGCAGAAGCCCCTGAGGTTGTACTTCCTTGCAAGGTTGTAGACAAAGGGGCGGAATCCAACTCCCTGTACGATACCTGTTACATAGATGCGGGTCCTGTTCTCCATGGATGCCTCTTTCCCGGGTTATATAAAACGCCTATCTTCTCGCAGGGATCCTTGAGAGGAGGAGTTCGCACCACCTCTTTATCCCCTTGCCCTGTGTGCACGAGGTCTCAAAGACCTCAAGCCCTGGATTTATCCTCAGTGCATTCTCCCTTGCACGGTCTATATTAAAGTTAGTATATCCAACGAGGTCTATCTTATTGATGATGAGTATGTCCGATGCGTGGAATATGGATGGATACTTAAGTGGTTTGTCGTCACCTTCAGGGACACTCATCACCACCACCTTCATATCCTCACCGAGGTCATATTCTGCAGGGCATACCATATTGCCCACGTTCTCTATTATAAGGAGTTCTATATCACCCTGCTCCATGAGCCACGGCAGTGTATGATGGACCATGTGTGCGTCGAGGTGACAGGTCCTGCCGGTTGTTATCTGCCTTACAGGTATACCATACCTCTTAAGCCTTGTGGAGTCAATCTCTGTCTGGAGGTCACCCTCTATGACCGCAACCCTGCATCTATCCGTGAGGGACTCAAGGGTCTTTTCAATGATGGAGGTCTTTCCGGCCCCGGGTGAGCTTATAATGTTTACGGTGAATATCCCCCTCTCTTTGAGGATCCTTCTGTTCTCATCAGCCAGCTCCGCATTCCTTGAGAGTATCTTCTCCTTTATGGTGTATACATCGTGCATCCTATTCTCCTTCCATGGCTACTATTTCGAGTTCGTCACCTGTTATCTTTTCCACCCTCACCCCTGAACACACAGGGCATACATCGAGTATATACTCCAGTACGAACTCCTCCCCACAGCCTGCACACCTCCCTACTGGCTTTACCCTCTCTATATCGAGAACGGTCTGCTCAAAGGGTGTACCCTTCTTGCATACATCGAAACAGAATCCGAGTACCTCTGGTTCGACCGAGGTCAGCTCTCCCACCCTCACCATGACCTTTTTTAGCCTCCTTATACCCTTCTCCTTCATCTGCTCCCTCAGTATGGAGAGCATACTCTGTGTTATAGCCATCTCGTGCATGGTTCTATGGGCTACGGAAATGACCCTTCCTTGGGAGAAAACCTCCAGAACTAACCCCTTTAACAAGACCATCGGTCCTGAAAAGAGGAGCTTCACCTCTCCACCATGCTCACTCCAAAGCCCTGGAGTTCCTCCCTTACTAAGTCTACCACCACAGGGAGTCTTTCCTTTATCAGTTCTGTCAGTTCGAGACCAGGGGATATGTCGAGGGGCTCCATCCCTATTATGACCACATCTGGATTATACCCCTGCAGACTCGCAATGGCAAGGAGATCCCTTACACCGAACTGATGCAGAGAGGTCATAAGAGGACGTACCATGGGAAGCTCATTGGCAGGAATCCGATAGATGGTACCAGGGGAACCGTTCGAGGAGACAGCGTCGATGACAATTATGTGATTAAACTCCTTTATAATCGACAGGAGCGCCAGTCCCAGCGTTCCACCGTCCAGGATCGATACCTGTGGTGGTATGTGAAACCTCTCCCTTAGATACTCTATAGCCCTTACACCGAGCCCCTCGTCTTTAAGAAGTATGTTCCCGATACCGAGTATTAAGAATTTTCTGTTGTTACCGTTCCGTTCTTCTGAAGTAATAGCCATGGAACATCGCCCACAGTGTCCTTATATCCTCGGTGAGAATAAGATATACGTGAACGAGCAGAAAGGATATAAATACATAGGTCATGAAGTCGTGGAGTATCCTTACAGCCATGAGTCCACCGAACATATCCGCAAGCCCCATGAATGTATGGGGCCAGTAAAGTACGAGCCCTGTTACCACCTGAACGAGTATGAGGAGCCACACCACATTGTATGCGAGCTTCTGCAGGGGATTGTACTTGATGTATACAGGATGTACATCCGTAAGAAAAAGATAATACTTGATGGTACCGGGTAGTTGTTTTATATCCTGCCAGGAGAAGACTTCACCCTGTCGTTCCATCCTCAGGGTATGATAGATATGGAATATCCATGAGAATATGAGTACGTACATGGATACAAAGTGTATGTACCTTGAGCCGTTCATATCGAGAGCGGGTATGATGCCTGGATAGCGTATGTTGAGCCCTGTCAGTATGAGAAGGATTACGGATATCGCCATGAGCCAGTGTACTATCCTCTCCGGGAGGTCATGTCTCAGGTACCTTTCTTCCATCTCAGCCCCCTATCTTACCCTGAACCTCAGGATTTCGTTTGTTTCCGGTTCAATCACGTGAACCGCACAAGCCATTCAAGGGTCGAAGGAGTGTACCACCCGCAGTACCTCAAGGGGGTTTTTGGGGTCACTCACAGGTGTCCCTATGAGTGCCTCCTCTGCGGGTCCCCTTACACCCTTATCGTCCCTTGGGGAGAAGTTCCAGTTCGATGCGGGTACAGACTGCCAGTTCTTGAGCCTTTTGTTCTCTATCTCGTTGTAGTCGGTTATACATCCCCTGGGTGCATCCCAGCCTGCAACACCCCTTGCCGAGTCAGGTATCTCATAGGGAACAAAGAACTCCGTATCACCAGCCTTTATGTTCTCGATGAGTCCGTCCACCCATCCTTCCACGCTGTCGAGAGTCATCTTGAGTTTTAAAACCCTTGCAACGACCCTTCCGAGGACTGAAAAGAGTATATCGAGCCTTCCCTCCATGCCCACTGTCCTGAGCACATCGTCCACAAGCCTCCTTGCCTGTTCCCTTCCTGACGCATAGGCTATGAGCATCTGTGCAAGTGGACCACCCTCCATCGGTCTGCCCTTGAGCCTTACCGCCTTGGTCCAGTCGTACTTGCCATCGTGGTCTATCTCCTTGATGCCATCCTTACCTGTGAACTGTGGCTCTGTGATACCGTCCGAGGGATTTCTCCCCCCACCGCATCTATCCGTATACCAGCTGTGACCAACGTATTCCTCTATATCCTTGAGGAGTTCTATCCTTTCCACCCTGCTGAGGTCTCCGTTGAATATGGCACCCCTGGGAAAGAGCCTATCATAGGGGTCCTGGCTCTCTCCATCCAGCACACCCATGGAGATGTAGTTTTTGTGTCCTGCCCCGTAGTCCTTGAGATAGAGATAATAGGGTGCTATTGCGAGGAGATCAGGGATGAGCTTGTTGTCCACGAATTCCTTTACAATGGTCATTTTGTCCTTGTAGTCCGCAATCTGGGTGAGGGTGGGTATACAGGTAACCCCTCCAGGGGGTGTGCTCATTATGTAGGGGAACTTTCCACCGAATACCGCAGATGCCTCTGTTGCAAGGGATTTTATCCTTATTGCCTCAAGATAATGGGCGACTATCTCAAGGTTAAGCTCAGGGGGAAGCCTGTACTCTGGATGACCCCAGTAGCCGTTGCCGAGGAAACCGAGCTGTCCACTGTCAACATACGCCTTTATCCTTTCCTGAACCCTTTTTAGATAGGCTGACGAGGGCTTTGCACTGAGGGCGCTCACCACATCCACGTAGTCAAAGCCGTTGAGTATGTAGAACCAGAGTATATGATCGTAACCTATCTGTGCCGCCTCCATGAGGTTTCTTATGAGTCTTGCATTGTCAGGTGGTCTTATGCCGAAGGAGTCCTCAAGGCTCATGGATGCGGTATGTCCATGGGAGGTGGGGCATATACCGCATATCCTGTGTGAGAAATGCCATGCATCCCGTGGGTCCCTGCCCTTGAGTATTATCTCGTATCCCCTGAAAAGGGTGGTCGTGTTCCAGGCATTGGAGACCCTGCCGTTGGTTATCTCTACCTCTATCCTCAGGTGACCCTCTATCCTTGTTATAGGGTCTATAACTATCCTCTCTGCCATATCTGCTCCTCACCTCCTTTTTTATTACTTCTCTTCTTCTGGTCTTACCACATGTGTCTCCTTCTTTCCTGTGCGTCCCTTTATGGCACTGCCTGCAAGGTGCACACCTATGCCCACAGCGGTTAGAGCGGCAATACCTGCACCTATCTTGTCGGCACTCGCCTTCACACCGGGAAGTTCAACGTCTGGAAGGGGTTTGTAAAAGTCCCTGAACCTGTCCCAGAAGTAGGGCTCAAAACACCCGATACACGGTGCACCAGCGCCTATACACCAGTTCTGTCTGTTGTTCCACATCACGGATGGACAGTTGCTGAATGTAGATGGTCCACGACAGCCGACCTTGTAGAGGCAGTACCCCAGGGACTCCTCCTCTGACCCCAAGGACTTAACGAACCTTCCCTCATCGAAGTGAGCCCTCCTGGGGCAGTTGTCATGGATGGTCTGTCCGTAGAGTTTTTTAGGTCTCCCGTAGTGGTCGAGTTCAGGGAGCCTTCCCAGGAGTAGATAATGGAAGATTGTGGAGATGAGGTTTTCAGGATTTACCGGACAGCCCGGTAGATTCACACAGGGTGTATCTATACCCCTGTCCTTCAAAAAATCATACACACCCACTGCACCCGTGGGATTGGGCTCTGCTGCCTGTGTACCTCCATGGGTTGCGCATGTGCCCACTGCTATCACTGCCTTTGCAGACCTTCCAACCTTCTCCATTATCTCCATGGAGGTCATGCCACCCACACACATGGCACTGGGTATCTTCGTTGCTATAGCACCCTCTACAACACACAGGTAATCACCCTCTTCTACAGCCTTCCAGAGGTTTGCATGAGCCTTATCTCCTGCTGGAGCCATTATTGCCTCGTGATACTCCACACTCAGTATCTCAAGGATTATCTTGTCCACCTCTGGATAGGTGGCATTCACGAATGATTCCGTACATCCCAGACATTCCATGAAATCGAGCCAGACAACGGGCGGGCGCCTTTGCATCTTTTCTATGGCAGAGGCAATATCAGGGATTGAGAGTCTGGAAAGACCGAGCAGGGTGGCAATGGAACCGCAGAACTTAAGAAACCTCCTCCTCGATATACCCCTAAGCTCAAGAAGCCTTAAAAAACCTGCATCGAGGAAGTCTAAAACGTTACAGCCTCTTTTCATCTGCCTTCACCCCCTTTTTGAGGGTTCGATGGTTCATTTTTTAGGTCCTTGTCCCGGGTCCTTCTTCATCCCTCCTTCCATGGTGATAGTGGGGCTTAAACCTGATATCCATCCCCGGGGCATCGTCCCGGTGGGATGTCTCTTCATTATGGAATAAAGGGGAGAGAAACCTCCTTTTCATAAAAAGAGGGATTACACTCTCTCATCGTCCTATATTAAAGAGCGTAGCACCGTTATCCTATTTGTCAAGATATGTGGTTGATGGGATAGGAGGGTGGGTTCATCATCGTATGGAAAAGAAAGAATACAGTAAAGTCGAGGACTTCCATATCAGGACAAGATAGTCCTAAAAAAATACTTGACAACAGGAAAATAGATTGATATAGGTAGGCTGTTTTTAACAATCGGTTGTTCGATTAAAATCACCGACTGAAGTAAAAAACAAGAAGCACAACGATAACAACAAGGTTTACGAGTGCTCCGATGAAGACGACGATATCGAACGGTGTTGGTTTCCAGTTCCTGAACATAGAAAACAATTTAATCAAACCTTTTGTATCTGTCAATACATTATTTCAGGGGTAAACTATGGAAGGGCAGGGTTCCAGCAAGGCAGGTCCGATTCTTTTTACAACGGTTCTGGTATTCATACTGGTATTTTTTTACTGGTTCCTGACCCATCACTGACGGGTTGGCTCCCGGGAAGATTCCTGACATAATCAACACTTCCTCGGGAAAAGATACGGTCCTTAGCGAATAAATCAAAAACAAGCAGGTGAAGGTACTATGAAGTCTTTTGTTGCCTTTGTTGTGGCATTGGCGGTCTCCCTGGTGTTTTTCCTGGTTCTGGATGTTATACTTTTCAACGCCCAGGGATTGTCCTTTAT
>WGFF01000359.1 GCA_015492355.1 Deltaproteobacteria bacterium | reverse complement strand
GTCCTGTCCCTTTATTATCCTATATGACCCCGTGTGGACTGTTTGTACCTGACAGCATCCTCTTTTGTGAGTATGTTTTTTTGTAGAAGGCGAAGGGATGGAAGTTCTATCCCCGGGCAACTGTAGCCCGGCTGACTGGAGCCATCCCTTCGCTCTTTTTTATTGCGGCACCCTACCCGATTCTGCATATCCACAACCCTGCCACCCTGAAAAAAATCTGATATTTTCCATCACTCCTTTGGCTATATCTGTTTTTTTCGTCTCAGACCCCAGTGGATGGATTGAACAGATCGTAGAATCCTATTGAAAAACAGGAGCTTATTATGACTTCTATTGATTTAGGTGTGCAAAAATGGTAGTTTTTCTTGGTGATGGATATTGTGTTCAGGGACTCAGAGGAGTACACACTCGGGGTGGAAGTAGAGGTCCAGCTGATAGATGCGGACACCCTTTCTCTTACATCCACTTCTGGAGATATAATCACCTCCCTTGGTGGACTCGATGGTTCTATCAAGCACGAACTCATGATGTCCAACCTTGAGATAATCACAGGTGTATGTTCCTCTGTGGACGAGGTTTACAATGACCTTATGGGAAAGTTCCAGAAGGTTCTTGAGCGTGCTGGTGATTTCAATACCCTTCTTTGTTGTGCAGGTACCCATCCTTTCTCAAGATGGAAGGATCAGATAGTGACAGACAAGCACAGGTACAGACAATTACTCGAAGACCTCCGCTTTATTGCGCGCAGGTTCAATATCTTTGGGCTCCATGTCCATACCGGGCTCAAGGGAGGGGAGAGGTGTATCTACGTGATGAACAGGATGCTGTACTATCTTCCCCATCTACTCGCCATATCTGCCAACTCCCCCTTCTGGGAGGGAGACGATACAGGGCTTAAGTCGTACAGGGTAAAGGTCTTTGAGAGTCTGCCGATAGCGGGTCTGCCTTTTTATTTCAAGAACTGGGACGATTACAGAAACCTTGTCAGGAACTACATAGCCACTAACACCATAAGGACTATACGGGAGCTGTGGTGGGATATAAGACCCCATCCAGATTTTGGAACCATAGAGGTGAGGATATGCGATACACCATCCACTATAAAGGAGATGGTGGCTATAACAGCACTTGTGCAGGCACTGGTCAGGCGATTCAGCGATGAATACACAAGGGGTGTGAGTTACAGGAGACCCCACTCTGCAATAATAAGGGAGAACAAATGGAGAGCCTGCAGATACGGGCTTGATGGCAGGTTCATCAGGGAGGATGGATGTTCAACAGTGGATGCCAGGCAGGCTATACGGGAGTTGCTCGAGGGGGTGACAGAGGATGTGAAGGTGCTCGGCTCGGAGGGACGTATATCACACATATACGATGTGCTCGATGGTGGAAACGGTGCTGAAAGGCAGATCAGGGTGTGGAAAAGGAGGGGTAACCTCAGGGACGTTGTAAGGGATATGTGCCTGAGGCTCGGTGAGGAGATTAAGACAGGTTGATAGAGAAAAAGGATGAGAAAAAAGGGTGTCATATCCGCAGGGCATGAGCTCACTGCAAGGGCGGGTTGTGAGATGCTCGAAAGGGGAGGCAATGCCTTTGATGCTGCCCTTGCATCGTGTTTTGCATCCTTTGTGTGTGAATCCGTGCTTACAAGCCCTGGTGGAGGGGGGTTCTTCCTTGCCCGTACAAAGGAGGGGAAAACACTTCTCTTTGACTTCTTTTCAACCGTTCCTGGAAAGGGAAGAGCAGGGGGTGGGGAGATAGACTTCAGCCCCGTGTATATAGAATTTGCAGGTGCTGTGCAGGAACTCTACACTGGAAAGGGCTCATCCGCTGTGCCTGGATGTATGGCTGGACTGTCCAGTATTCATACCGCACTCTGTACCCTTCCACTCCATGTGATAATGAAACCAGCGGTAGATTATGCGAGATACGGTGTAAGTGTCAACACCCAGCAGGCATACTTTATAGACCTCCTTTCACCCATACTCACCATGTCTCCTGAATCCAGTAACATCTATGCCCCCGCAGGCAGGATCGTCAGGCAGGGAGATAGGATTTACAACAAAAACCTTGCGGATACACTCGAGTATCTCTCGAAGGAAGGGCTCATGAGGTTCTACGAGGGGGATATGAAAAGAAGGATACTCGATGGATTCTCCACAGGTGGATTGATTACGGAGAGAGACCTCGATGAGTACAGGGTGGAGATGAGGGAACCACTTGAAGTACACTACAGGAAAAGAAAGATATATACCAATCCACCACCATCTTCTGGTGGGATACTTATAGCCCTTGCCCTGAGGTTACTCGAGCCCTTTGATCTCAAAGGACTGGGCTGTAATACCACAGGATACATAAAACTCCTTGCGGAGGTGATGAGAGTAACGGATGGGGCAAGAGTAGATGCCCTCAATCCTGTTCTCTATGAGCCACGGGCTTGTGACGAATTCCTCAGAGAAGAGAGGATAGAACGCTACAGGGAGAGGATTATGGATGGGTATAAAGGTGGATTCTCTTTCGAGTCACTCCCTGGTAATACAACCCATATAAGTGTACTCGATGAGGACGGCAACGCGGTAGGTGTTACCACATCCATAGGCACTGGCTGTGGATACATGATACCGGGTACAGGCATTATGATGAACAATATCCTTGGCGAAGAGGACCTCAACCCCTTTGGCTTCCATAGCCAGCCACCAGGGATGAGGCTCTCATCCATGATGGCACCCATAATGGTTGTAAAGGATGACGCACCAGAAATTGTTGCTGGAAGCGGGGGAAGTAAAAGGATAAGAAGCGCTATACTGCAGGTACTTCTGAATATTATAGACCACGGTATGTCTGTGGCTGATGCGGTTGAGTCACCGAGGATGCACTGGGATGGAGAGGTCATCCAGGCTGAACCTGATATCGTGGTAGAAGGGATGAATGTAAATCTCTGGAAGGAAAAGAACATGTACTTTGGAGGGGTGAACACCGTTGTAAGGGAAGATATGGGAAGACTCAACGGTAGTGGGGATGGGAGACGTGGTGGGGTGTGTATGGTGGTTGAGTAGGATTAACAGTTGTTTGGAGAACTTGATTTTAAGGCTTGTAGGGGTTATAAATAAAGGTAATGGGTCATCAAATAGGACCTGAATATTGAGCCAAGTTGTTATGGGGAAAACCCTCCGGGCTATTGCCCTTTTTTGGTAAAAAAGTGTTTTTCCCAGCCCCCTTTCCCAAAAAAATTTTAGATTAGAAGTTTTGGGGAAGGGAGTTTGAGGGAAACCCCTTTTACAAAAGGGGTTTCCTTCAGAAATAAAAGGATGGGTTTGTTCCCTCAGGGGTATGAACCGCTGTCTATGGACTATAAAGACTTCGGGGCGTGGCTCAGCCTGGTAGAGCACCGCGTTCGGGACGCGGGGGTCGGAGGTTCGAATCCTCTCGCCCCGACCATATTCATTAAGAATATCAATATGTTATAAGAATAGCCCACTGCCACTTCCTTTTCAGTTTCCTGAAATGTGATAAAATTGTGATAAATTCATACGAGCACATTTACCACACCACGGAGACTTTCCGTTGTATGGTGGGCATACCTCTGGGTTGTACGAACATCTTTATGTCCCAGAAGCTTCGCCACAGTGTAGAGCTCAACACCTGCCTGAACGAGCCTGGTTGCAAAGGTGTGGCGGAGGTCGTGAAACCTGAAATTTTCCACTCCCGCTTTGTTCATGGCTTTGTAAAAAGCCCTTGCAAGATTTCTCTTTTCAAGTCTCGTTCCGATACGACTCGTAAAGACATGATCGCTCTTCAGGAACCTCACCTTTGATTTTGCCTTCAAGACCTTGAAAGCCACTTCGTTCAGAGGGATGGTTCTTCTTTCACCGTTCTTGGATAGCATAACGGTAACGGTCTTTCTTGCGAGATCCACATAGGGCCCGCGGAGGTCCAGAATTTCATCCTGTCTTATGCCGGTATTGAGGGCAAAGACGATGATATCACTCAGCCAGCCGGGCGAGGCTTCAAGAAGCCTTTTCTCTTCTTCCGTGGACAACCACCTGTCAACCTGATTGTTGAGCCGCTTCTTGGAGACCCTTGAAACAGGGTTCTCATCGACCCATTCCCACTCCCTTATCGCCAGATTGAAGGTCCGCTTCATAAGACACAACTCCCTTTCAATGGTTGCGGGACTGCCCCCCTTTCCTCCTTTTCGCCTTGTAGTCAACTTACAAGTGAAGGGGTGATCTTCTTAAGACAAAGACCTCCGAAGAATCCGAGCAGATGGTCAGCTGTGTATGGGAAGATGTCTATTCGTTCAGAGACGACGGACCTCTCTGACCGAAGAAAGATACCCTGCTTTCTCACCTCGGCCTTATCAAGATTGAAATACATTCCCTTCAACGGTGTAAGCATGAACCTCTCGTTTCCTGCTGCACTCCTTACCTCGAACTTCCATACACAGCGTTCCGGGGGAAGGAGATCGGATACAAAACCGGCCTGTCTCAGCGTATCTACCACCTATTTTATGGCTCTTCCCCTCTCGGACTCGTATACGAACGTAAGGTCAATGACCTTTGATTCCTTGCAAAACCTCTTTTGCCTTCTGATAGAGAAACTCTGGGAAAACAATAGACCACCCTGTCAAATGATAATGCCTTCCACTTCTGGTTAGAGTATTTTCATTCCACTTGCAAGCTCCTTTAGCTTGGCAGTGCCTATGAGTGTGTGTTCATGGGTGTTGCAATAAGAACCAGATTCACTGTACTCAGGTATCTTTCCCAGGTCATGGGCAAGTGCGGTGATTATGGCCCTGGGTACGAGGTTCTCGTAATTCAGGGTCTCTCTGACTATCTCAACGATATTGTTGGCAACTGTGTAGGAGTGGTCCTTGAGCGTTATTTTTGTAAGGATTCCTGGTCCCTTGAGCCGTGGACCACAGATGGACAATGGCCGTCTTCTCCAGAAGGCCTATAACAGCCTTGAGAAGATGCAAGGCTTCCTGAGCCTTGAAAACATCGAGATATGGCTTTACATCTTAAAGATGAACCGGACCTGTGGCTACCTTATCCAGGGCGGCTCATTGGGAGGGGGCGTCACAGAAGGTATGGACGGCACGCCCTCCCGTTCGTTAGTTTCAGAGGACGGACCTCCCCAAGATGTCTCCTCGTTACCACCTTCATCGAAAAGTTTTGCTACCGGATCTTCTTTCTCCGGTAACGGAACCTCCATCTCCTCGTTGTATTTAAGCCCATATCTGTGAGAGCTCTTCGAGTGCAACCACGATCTTTCCGGGCTCTTCAGATTACATCCATCGGAATAACCGGTATAATTTCATGATCAGGATGACAACGATGACCGAGAACAGGATACCGTAAAATACCCAAACCATATCATCCTCCTTTCCTGTATTATGTGTTAAGCCTTATGGTTGGGGGTTTGCCCACCCTGGTCAGGGCAGGAAGCCGTCTTTGTTCCATATAGAGGTATTACTCCGCGGGAGGGGAAAAGGGGAAATGGATAATTTTTTTCAAAAAGGACTTGACAGGACAAAGGTAGTTTGATACATTTAGAATGTACTGAATTAAGAAAATTAAATATGGACGAGAAAACTGTTAGCAAATTTATAGAGTCGTGGGGCACTATGGGTTCGGTATGGGGCATTAACGCCTCCATGGCCCGAATTCACGCCCTGCTGATCGTCTCGGAGCGTCCGCTCAGCCTTGACCATATCGCCAAGACCCTCAGGATCAGCCGTGGCAATGCGAGCATGTGTCTTAAGGAGCTCAGAAACTGGGGGGTTGTAAGGCTGGTGAAAGAACCCGGTGACCGTCAGGATTACTATGTAACGGAGCCGGATGTTTGGAAGATGTTCTTTGCCATTGCAAGGGAGCGCAAGCGCCGCGAATTCGACCCCGTACTGACGGTGGTGAGGGAGACACTCTCACCTCTGCACAAAGGGGCCAGTGATATCGTAAGATTAAGGCTTAAGCAGATGGAAGACCTGCTCACCACCCTGAACTTCATAGCGGAACGTTCCCTTACCAATGACAAGAGGGCCCGGTCGGTCCTGTCCTTTCTCTCAAGATTTGTACGGAAGAAGAACCTCAAGGAGTAAAAATTTTTTAACAATAATGTTCAAAATATACTGAATATTGTGAACAATTTTCTCGTAAAGAATGGAGGCTGAAATGTCAAACTCCAGCAATGAACTTCAGGTCGTAACAGG
>WGFF01000358.1 GCA_015492355.1 Deltaproteobacteria bacterium | reverse complement strand
ACACCGAACTCCCTGAGTTCCTCAGGGCTCATGCGCACAGGTCCCTCTTCTTCGTGTCCGTTTTCATCGTGTTCACCATGTTCACCATGTTCACCTTGTTCGTGTCCTTCTTCTTCATGGCGGTCATGCTCGGTATGTTCCTTATCCTCCTCCATGGCTATATGTTGTGGTGGCTCGACCATGCCTGCAAGCCATGTGTAAATACCCAGGGAGACCACAGCAACAAGGATAAGGAGAAGCAATAGACGTTCCTTCCTCATCTACAGAACTCCTTTGGTTTGGTTTTTGTTTCCTCCGCAGGCTCCTTCATGGTAAAGACCCCTGCCATGCCCCTCCGCAGGGACATGGTGTGAACCCCTTTCGAGGGGTGGTCTCTCCCTCAAGAGCCGTAGTCCGTTGAGTATGACGGCGATACCTCCCATTTCGTTTATGAGAAGACCCGGTACAAGTCCTATCCATCCTGAAAGGGCAAGGGGTACGAGGGTGGCGACGATGAGAAGCGACAGGGCTATGTTCTCCTTCATCACCCTCACCGTCTTCCTGCTGAGTGCTATCACGTAGGGTATCTTCATGAGGTCATCTGACATGAGCACCACATCGCCCGTCTCTATGGCTACATCCGTGCCTGCCCCACCCATTGCTATACCGAGGTCTGCGGTGACCATGGATGGTGCATCGTTCACCCCATCTCCTACCATGGCAACCAGTCCGTACTCCTTTTTGAGCTCCCTTATAGCCCTTACCTTGTCCTCTGGCAGTAGCCCCGCCCTGTATCTCTCTATGCCCGCCTCCCTTGATATCGCCCCTGCAACCCTCTCGTTATCCCCGGTGAGGATGCAGAAGCCATCTATGCCGAGGCTCTTGAGCGCATGGATCGAATCCCTTGCCTCCTTCCTTATCTCATCCCTCACGGCAATGATACCCACCGGGGTCTCGTCCTCCGTGAGCACGGTTATGGTCTTACCCTCGGATTCGAGTCCATCTATGGTCTCCTCCATGTGGGCAGGGAGGAGACCCTTCTTTCTCAATACCGCTGGACTGCTCAGGGTGTAGTCTCTTCCATCGATCCTCCCTGTAACACCTATCCCGGGAAGGGAGGTAAAACCATCCACCTCCTTGAGCCTGAGCCCCTCCTTGCGTGCACTCCTCACAATGGCATCTGCAATGGCATGTTCCGAGTGTGCCTCAATGGACGCTGTAACAAGGAGCAGGTCCCTCTGTGAGGGTGCATCGAGGGGTATTACATCCGTTACAACAGGCATCCCCACCGTAAGGGAGCCTGTCTTATCAAAGGCTATTGCCCTTATACAACTGGCTATCTCCATGTGTGCACCACCCTTTACGAGCACACCGTGCCTTGCGCTGTTGGCAATGGAGGCAACCACTGCCACGGGTATGGAGAGTGCTATGCCACAGGAACACGACACCACGAGCACGACCAGTCCCCTGTAGAACCATTCAGCCCAGTTGCCATAGACAAGGGAGGGAAGGACCATCACGCCCATGGAAAGTATGAACATGGATGGTGTATAGTACCTGCCGAAGGTATCTGCAAACCTCTGGTAGCGTGACTTCCTTGTCTCTGCCTCCCTTACGTAATGGATTATCCTGCCGAGTGTGGTGTCCTCGAAGGGCTTGAGTACCCTTGCCTCAAAGGCACCTCCCTGGTTTATACTGCCTCCGAGCACCATATCCCCTGGACCCTTCTCCACCGGTATGGACTCACCAGTGATGGATGACTGGTCAACAGATGACCTTCCCTTCAGCACCAGACAATCGAGCGGCACCCTCTCTCCGGGCTTTATGAGGATGGTATCCCCCGGTTTGACATCACTTATGGGTATGGTCTCCAGCCTGCCATCCCTCTTTATGTGCACCTCCTTCGGTGCTATCTCCATGAGCCCCTTCACAGCCCCCCTTACCCTGTCCACTGCGAATGCCTCCAGTACATCACCGATGGAGTATATGAGTATCAGGATTGCCGCCTCTTCCCATAGCCCGAGCCACACAGCCCCTATTGCACCGGTAACCATGAGTGTCCTTATGTTGGGTGAGAGGCTCAAAAGCCCCATGATTCCCTGTTTTGCAGGATAGTATCCGCCCACCACCACAGCCACTCCGTAGACGAACACTATGAGCCTGTGGGGAAGCCCGAAGAGGTGCTCCATGACGAGCCCTGACAATATAAATATACCGCATACAGAGAGGGTGATTATCCTTGCATCCCTCCACCATGCCCTCTCATAGCCTGTGGGATGTCTTCTGAGGGAGACCTTCATCCCTGTTCTTTCCACTGTCCTTATAATATCCCTCTGTGAGAGGACGGAGGGGTCGTAAAAGACGCTTAAAGAGCGGGTGGTGAGGTTTATCCTGTAGTCCTCCACACCACGGAGTCTTTTTATCTGGCTGGAGATAACCTTTACCTCTTCCTCGCAGTCCATGCCTTCTATGTATAGATTTATCTCCTTCATCATTCCCTGCCGATGAACCTATCTATCTGCGCTATAGCCAGGGAGAGCTCGAACCTTGCAAGGTTGTAGCTAAAAAGTGTCTCCCTGTAGACCCTCTGGGCATCGAGATAGTCGAGTATCCCGGACTCACCGTACTTGTAGCTCAGTTCTGCTATCCTGAGGGCCTCCTGGGCCTGTCCTATGAGTCCCTTCTCAAAGAGGTCTATCTGTGCGAGTGCTATCTCGTAGTTCCGGTATGCCTCTTCTACAGCCAGGGCTATTTCAATGGTGGTGCTGAAGAGCTCTGCACGCGCCATGGAGAGCTCCCCTCCTGCCCTTACTATCTCTCCCTTTTTCTGGTACCAGAGGGGGATGGAGACAGAAAGACCCACTCCGTAGGACCGTTTGTCCAGCTCATTTTCGTACACTCCCCTGAATGTTATATCGGGTATTACAGAGACCTTCTCTTTTTCGAGTATATAGTTCTTCTGTTTTATCTCCTCTTTTTTCTTAAGAACAAGGGGATGGTTCTTTATCGCCATATCCACGAGGCTCTCTTTGGTGTATTCCACAGGTCCGGTATAGAAATCACCCTTTATGCTGAATCCCTCTGGCAGTGCATTGCCAAGGAGTGCCCTGAGTTTTCTACGGGCTATCATTACCTTCTTTTCAGCCCTTTTAAGGTCCTTTTCAGCCTTGAGACTCTCCACCCTTGCCTTTACGAGTTCGAACTCTGGTGACTCTCCAGCCTCAACCCTTGCCTTCACTGTATCGAGGAGTTTTTTCACTATATCGAGATTTTCCCTGGCTATCTCAGCCTCCTTTTCATTCAGTACCAGCTTGTAGAATGCCCTTTTCACCCTGTAGGCGAGTTCCACGAGGAATATATCGTTCTCATACCTTCTTACCTCAAGCCCCACCTCCTGAGCCTTTCTCCTGAGAAACCTTTTACGGGGCCATTCAAAGGACTGTGCAATACCGAGGCTATACTCCCCGCCTGTGGCATCGTCCTCAAGGGAACTCCCCACACCACCTTCCAGTTCTATCTCCGGATTGGGATAAGCCATTGAGGATATAACAAGCCCCCTGCCTATGGTGAGGTTTTCCCTGAGTGCCCTGACCTCGGGGTTGTTCTCCCTCGCTATCCCGAGGAGTTCCTCAAGGGTGTAGGTCTTTACCTCACCAGCGGTGGCGGATACCCCGTGGATACAGAAAAAAAGGAATAATACAAAAAGGGATATAGAGTTAGACCTCTTCAAAGAGAAAGGACCTCCTTTTTATTTGTATTATGGATATTTTGTTGAAAAGGGTCTTTTAGATGTGTTTCTTCGGTGGTCTGAAGAGGGATAATCCAGAGGTGGTTACAAACTGGTGATCCATGGATGTTACTTTAAGTATCATAGGCGTGAATGCGACTATATGGGATTTTACGTTGCTTATGAAACCACCATGACAGGGACACCCGCATACACCCGTATTGTAGCCTGGTGAGTGATCTGGATTCCCTGAGAGGTCTGCCTTACCCACCACAGCGGATGGTACAGTGCCATCCCGGTATTCACCTATACAGGTGAGCCCGGAAATCTGAACTATAACGATGGCAAGGACTGCCAGAACGCTTAACCTTTTGATACCTTCTGATATCTTCATGAGAGAATCAAAATTCATATTAACCCTTTTTATCATCCATGTCAAGTACGTCCTGACAGGGATTTTGCCTGCTGAATCGAGCCTGAGTCAGTGTAGGATACCGAGGGGCTGTTTATGTAGGGGGGTCCCATATCCATCGGCTACCAAAAAATATTGACTTTGATACTGCGGTATGTTAAAAAAATCCGATACCTTTTCAAGCCGGGCTCTGGGATATCTCCCGGTCGACAAAATGGGTGAAGATGATAGATGGGGGTTTTTAAAGGGGCTTGGGCTCCTTACCACACTGGGTATCACCCTTGTGGTATCCACGTTTGTGGGGCTTCTTATAGGTGTTTATCTCGACAGGTTTTTCTCCACCAAGCCCCTGCTGACGATAGTTTTTCTCATTCTGGGCATAATTGCAGGCATAAGAAATATATT
>WGFF01000357.1 GCA_015492355.1 Deltaproteobacteria bacterium | reverse complement strand
ATACTTGAGATCCACCACAACTGCAGCACAGAGGAACACAGCAGAGACCACGAGTGAACCAAAAGCAACCCTCCTCAGACTGAAGATTCTTTCAAACACCTCGGTCCTCTTGTTGTAGAGTACGAAGACTAAAAGCACCGCACCAATTACCAGCAGAACCACCTTGTTAATCAACCATATATTCTCTCTCAGCTCTTGATGCCCAAGGGAGATTCCAAAGTAGTAGAGTATCACGAATATCACGAGGAACCAGAACCTCACAGGAACCCATGGGAAAGGTGTATCCTTTTTGAAAAATTCCTTCTCCATGCTCAATGCAACATATCCGCTCAACATGGTAAATCCCAGGGGAAAGAATACCTGTAGCGAAAGTGTGTGAAACTTTGTATAAAAGAGGTATCTTGCCAGTGTATCGAAGGGCTCCATCAGGTAGCACATAAAGCCTACCACCACTACATATATGAGCCAGAAGTTCACCCTGCCCCTGAAAGAAGATACCATGGCGACCAGAAGAAGTATGGCCGGGAGTATGCCAAAGAAGTGTATACTCGCCCATTGAATATGGATGGATGGAAAGAGCGTTACATCGAGCCCTCTGAAGAACTTTATGGAGTCGTGATAATTCACTCCAAAGACCTCTGGGAAGAAGAGTCTCAGCGCAAGGAAGGATAGATCCCTGTAATCAAAGGTTGGTCCTCCAGATCCTCTATTGGTTATCTCAATCTCATCGAGCGTGGCAATGACACGAAAGAGAAAGATAACAACTGCTGAGACCGCTCCCATCCCTATGGCGCCTATATTGGTAAAGCGTATTCCTCTTGTAACAAACCTGTATATACACAGAAAGAAGAAGAGGATGAATGCATAGGCACAGTAGATTATATGGCTTGAGAACAGCATGACCACAAGCGAGAGGGAAAGTAGCACAATATTTGTATGGGCACTTCGCTTTTCAATAGTCCAGACAAGATATATCGATATGGTAAGGAAAAGATGTAGCGTTAACACGTCAGGTACTATAACAGCCCATAAGGTATATCCACATAGCACATATATAATAGAACAGAAAAAGGCCCATCGCTTGTTCTGGAGCTCTTCCTGGAAGATAAGATAGGCAAGGGCCCCTATGAGCCAGTATTTTATGAAGGCAAGGAACGTGGCCACGATGAAGAAATATTTTTCAGGAAGTATAAACAGCACCCAGTTGTCTGGTGAAAAGAGCGGTGTGACAGCACAGGCAAATACAGGCACTCCAGCGAGGAGATAGGGATTCCACAGGTTCAACGCCCCTTCGTCAAAGGACCACTTGGCATAGATGAGCATGGGAAAGTTCAGATGCAAAACATCAGTACTACCAATGAGCACATCCCCCGCGAGGAAAAACGGCGAGAAGATGAAGAATGCAATAAGAAGATGATGAGAGAATATAAAGTCATTCCCTACTCTATCGAACTCTTTCCAGTTCTTTATATATGTATCGAGCAACGTGTCAGTCCATCTTCCCATAGAATCATATCTCCATATCAAATTCACTCCTTCTCCCCAGAAGCAGTACCTTCATTGCCACCATTATCCTGGATATTAGAAGCATGAGCCTGCTATGTATATACAATCTTCCATCCCTCTCCACAATCTGCCTGTTCGATAGGAGTCTATCCAGTCTTTTCCGAACAACCTCTTCTGCATTATATCTTTCGAGTATCTCTTCCATGGTAAGTGCATGGTCCTTTGAATTATATATCTCCAGTATTATCCTTATTCTTCTTGAAGTCTCTCCGAGATTTATAAAGTGAAAATAACAGTATGAAAGGGCAGTGTATATTATGATATTCGCAATAGTTATAGATATGAGACCTATTGTATCTTCCTCATAGCAGTAAAGGATATAAGCTTCAGCAAGTATAAGGCACACCATTCCTACCAGCATACCAAGGAATATGGTCCGAAGAAGACCTATTCCTGGTATATACCTTATACCAAGTATCTGTGTGGCAACATTTATGAGGAAGGCTATCAATGGTATGAGTATTTGTACAGCCTCCAAGGGTCAGCCTCCCTCCCCCCGTCTCAAAAGTCCTCGATAGAAGACAAAGAGCCGGGCCATGAGCATACCTTTGGGTGTCAGCCTGTATCTGCCGTCACTATCAATATATGCCATCCTGTCTGTTACAAGGTCTCTTACCCTGGGCCTTATAAGAAGATCATCGTTCATCCT
>WGFF01000356.1 GCA_015492355.1 Deltaproteobacteria bacterium | reverse complement strand
CCGATTTGATGACCCATTACCTAAGTATTTTTAAACAAAAAATCTACGGAGGTTTAAGTAACCATGACCTTTGATGGCAGGGTCAGTATAGTTACTGGTGCCGGGCAGGGTATAGGCAGGGCGATCGCCCTCAGGTTTGCATCCCTTGGTGGGGACGTGATGGTTGTGGACATAGATATAGATAGTGCAGAGGAGACCGCAAGGGAGATAGGTTCCATGGGAAGGAAGGCTATGGCTATGAAGGTGGATGTGGGGAACATGGATGAGGTGGAAAGGATGGTAGGGGAGTGTGTGGAGAGGCTCGGTGGGGTGCACATACTGGTGAATAATGCGGGCATTACAAGGGACAACCTCATTTTGAGGATGAAGGAGGATGAGTGGGATTCTGTTATGAGGGTCAACCTGAGGGGTCCGTTCAACTGTACGAGGGCAGTCCTCAAGGTCATGTCGAGACAGCGCTACGGCAGGGTCATAAACATAGCCTCTATAGTGGGGCTCATGGGCAACATAGGTCAGTCGAACTACTCTGCGAGCAAGGCAGGGCTTATAGGTTTCACCAAGACAGTTGCCAGGGAGGTGGCAACCAGGAACATCACGTGCAATGCAGTTGCCCCTGGCTTCATAGACACCGCCATGACCAGGACACTCACTGAGAAGGTACGCCAGGAACTCTTATCCAACATCCCCATGAAAAGGCTCGGCACACCAGAGGATGTTGCACATGCAGTGGTATTCCTTGCGTCAGAGGATGCAGGGTACATAACAGGGCATGTGCTGAGTGTGAACGGTGGGATGTATATGTAGGGTGAGTTTCAGGGAAGCCATGGCTATACCTGAAGATTTCGTAAAAAATTGACAACCGCTGTGATAGGTGTTATACAGTGTAACTTCAGGGTAGCATCCCCTAAGCCCACTGTATAATTTGTAAAAAAATCAGGAGGTGGAGAGATGTCATCGATAGAAAGCAAGGTGAAGAAGATTATAGTGGACCAGCTCGATGTAACCGAGGAAGAGGTTACCCCCCAGGCCTCCTTTGTGGACGACCTCGGTGCAGATTCTCTCGATACGGTCGAGATGGTTATGGCTTTTGAGGAGGAGTTCTCCATCGAGATACCGGATGAGGATGCAGAAAAGATAAGAACAGTCCAGGACGCCATAGACTACATAACCAGGAAGACCAAGCAATCGTAATATCTCCACGCCTGCAATAAAACCATATCATCTCACGATTAAAAAAAGGCTATTAAGGTATTTTTTTCTCTTAACCGGAAGAATTCTACCATGAGAAGGGTTGTCGTAACTGGACTGGGTATTGTATGCCCCCTGGGGACAGGGGTTGAAAAGGTCTGGAACTCTGCCTGCGAGGGCAGATCAGGTATAAGGGAGATTACCAGGTTCGATGCCACTGGTTTCCCTGTGCGCATAGCAGGGGAGGTGCCTGACTTCGATCCCTCTGGCTACATAGAGAAGAAGGAACTCAAGAAGATGGACCTCTTCATCCAGTATGCCATGACCGCAAGCCTCATGGCTGTAAAGGATGCAGGGCTCCAGATAACCGAGGATATTGCAGAGAGGGTGGGGGTATACATAGGTGCAGGTATAGGCGGACTGCCAGCCATCGAGCACTGGTATGATGTACTCAGGGAAAAGGGTCCTGAAAGGATTACACCCTTTTTCATCCCCATGGTGATTATAAACCTTGCATCTGGACAGGTCTCCATAAAGATAGGTGCAAAGGGTCCGAATAGCTGTGCTGTGACCGCATGTGCCACAGGCACCCATTCCATAGGTGATGCCTTCAGGCTCATCCAGAGGGGAGAGGCAGACTGCATGATAGCAGGTGGTGCAGAGTCCACCATAACACCCCTGTGTATAGCGGGCTTCAATGCCATGAAGGCACTCTCAAGGAGGAACGATTCACCACAGAAGGCAAGCAGACCCTTTGAGAGGAACCGTGACGGCTTTGTTGTAGGGGAGGGGGCTGGGGTGGTAGTTCTCGAAGAACTCGAATTCGCAAAGAGGCGTGGTGCACGCATATATGCAGAGGTTGTGGGCTATGCCATGAATTCGGATGCATACCACATGACAGCACCGTCACCAGACGGGGAGGGTGCTGTAAGATGTATGGAACTCGCCCTGAAGGATGCAGGAATACCGCCTGAGGATGTGGATTATATAAATGCCCATGGCACCTCCACGTACTACAACGACCTCTATGAGACTATTGCCATAAAGAAGGTCTTTGGAGACCATGCAAGAAAGGTGCTCGTAAGTTCCACAAAGGGCATGACAGGGCATCTTCTCGGCGCAGCAGGTGGCATAGAGGCGGTATTTACAGTTCTCACTATATCAAGGGGTGTTGTTCCACCCACCATAAACTACGAGGAGCCTGATCCCGAATGTGACCTCGATTACGTACCCAATACAGCAAGGGAGAAGGATGTACGTTCTGCCCTTTCCAACTCCTTTGGATTCGGGGGGACGAATTCAGTACTTGTGTTCAGGAGGTTCAGGGACTGAGAGGGATGGAAACCATAGCCATAGCAAGCGATCATGCAGGCAGGGAACTCAAGGAGGATATAAAGGAATTTCTCAGAGACAGGGGTATGGAGGTGGTTGACCTTGGTACAGACGAGGAGAGGAGTGTGGACTATCCTGACTACGGGTTTCCTGTGGCAGAGAAGGTATCAAAGGGTGAGGTAAAGAGGGGGATACTTATATGCGGTACAGGCATAGGCATGAGTATCGTTGCCAACAAGTTCCGCAACGTGCGTGCAGCCCTTGCAAATGATGTCTACTCCGCAAGGATGGCAAAGGAGCACAACGATGCGAACATAATAGTGATAGGTGGAAGGATGGTTGCAAAAGGGCTTGCACGAGAGATAGTCAATACATGGCTTGAGTGCGAGTTCAAGGGCGGGAGACACCAGAGAAGGCTCGACAAGATAAAGGAGATAGAAAAAAGGATGTGCGAAGGCACTGTAAAGAAAGAGGGAGGATAGATGTCTTTACTCAAGGAATTCGACCCGGAGATTTTTGAGGCGATTAGGCTTGAGACCGAGAGGCTGGAGTACAAACTCGAACTCATAGCCTCTGAGAACATGGTGAGCCGAACCGTCCTTGAGGCTGTGGGCAGTGTGCTCACCAATAAGTATGCAGAGGGTTATCCAGGAAGGCGGTACTACGGGGGGTGTGACTTCGTCGATATAGCAGAGAGGCTTGCCATAGAGAGGGCAAAAAAACTCTTCAACTGCGACCATGTAAACGTCCAGCCCCACTCAGGCTCGCAGGCGAACATGGCGGTGTACATGTCCGTGTGCAAGCCGGGTGATACCATAATGGGTATGGACCTGAGCCACGGCGGACACCTCACCCACGGAAGCCCTGTGAATTTCTCTGGCAGGCTCTACAATGTTGTATTCTACGGTGTGAGAAAGGAAGACCACCGTATAGATATGGATCAGGTGCGTGACCTTGCCAGGAGGCACAGACCGAGACTCATAGTGGTGGGTGCAAGTGCCTATCCGCGGATAATAGACTTCAAATCCTTCAGAGAGATAGCGGACGAGGTGGATGCATACATAATGGTGGATATAGCCCACATAGCAGGACTCGTCGTTGCAGACCTCCATCCGAGTCCTGTCCCGTATGCAGAGTTTGTCACCACCACCACCCACAAGACCCTGAGGGGACCGAGGGGCGGTATGGTCATGTGCAGGGAGGGGTTCAGCAAAGCCATCGACAAAACGGTCTTTCCAGGCATACAGGGAGGACCTCTCATGCACATAATAGCAGCCAAGGCAGTTGCCTTCAAGGAGGCACTCGAACCATCATTCAGGGAGTACCAGAAACAGATAGTATCCAATGCCAGAACCCTTGCCGAGGAGCTCATAAGAAGGGGGTATGAACTCATCTCTGGTGGTACTGACACCCATCTGCTCGTGGTAGACCTTACAAAGAGGGACATGACAGGCAAGGACGCAGAGGAGGTACTCTTCAGGGCTGGTATAACAGTGAACAAGAACACCATTCCCTTTGAAACCAGGAGCCCCTTTGTGACAAGCGGGATACGGATAGGTGTGCCAGCAGTCACCACAAGGGGAATGAAGGAAGAAGAGATGAGACTCATCGCAGGATTCATCGACAGGGCACTCTCTAATCCAGAGGACGAAAAGACCCTCTCCAGCATAAAGGCAGAGGTGAAGGAACTCTGCAAGAGGTTCAGTTTCTATATGTAGCATGGAAGCGAACTTCCCTGACCCTGTTGCTTGATAAAAGTAAGCTCTTGTTACCCCTCTTCCCCAAAAAACTTCGGGCTTAAAACAGGATTTCAGGGGTCAAGACCCCTGAAGCAAGCAACGCAAGCCGGTTTATAGTAATAACTATCTCAGAAAACAGGGGGTTTCAGGGGGTTATCCCCCCTGAAGCAAAGCAACGCAAGTTGCTTTATACTAAAATAACTACCTTGGAAAAAACAGGGGGGTTTCAGGGGGGTATCCCCCCTGAAGTTCTATGGAATACATACTTACCTTTGGTTCCACGCACAGGGTGCTCAAGGTAGAGGAGTTGTTAAAGGGGCATGGGGTGAGTTTCAAGCTTCTGCCAGCCCCAAAGGAACTTTCCAGGTACTGCGACCTTGTAATCTCCGTGGATGGGCTGGTGCTTGCGGAGGTGAGGGATATCTTAAGCAGTGAAGGTGTGGAACCAAAAGGGGTATACAGGAAGGAGGACGACAGGTATGTTGAGGTGTGACTTCTGTGGTGCGGAATCAGACAGGGTGATACGGGTTGTCCTCGACAGGGACTATGACCGTCTGACAGTGAGGCATGTAAAGATGTATGCCTGTCCAGAGTGTTCGGCAAAAAAGGACAGGGAACGTAAGGAGAGGGAAAAGGAAAAAAAGAAAAAGTAATGGGTCATCAAATCGGACCTGAATTTTAGATTAGAAGTTTTGGGGAAGGGAGTTTGAGGGAAACCCCTTTTACAAAAGGGG
>WGFF01000355.1 GCA_015492355.1 Deltaproteobacteria bacterium | reverse complement strand
CCCCTTTTGTAAAAGGGGTTTCCCTCAAACTCCCTTCCCCAAAACTTTTAATCTAAAAGTTTTCTGGAAAAGGGGAAGGGTTTTCCCCACAACAAAAATTCAGGTACGATTTGATGACCCATTACCAAAAAAAACATCTGGGAGGTATGTCCTATGCATGGTATCATCTTTGTCGAACTGAAGAAATTTGCAGACTCAAGGCTCGGCAACGAGGGCTGGAATGAGGTACTCAAGGATTCAGGGATAGGGCAGAAGATGTACATCCCCATCCAGGAGTATCCCGACGATGAGGCGGTGAGTATTCTCTCTGCCATATCCACCAGGATCGGAAGACCCCTTCCCTATGTACTCGAGGAGTTCGGGGAGTTCATCGTGCCAGGTCTTATAAGGATGTACAAGGCACTCATCAAGCCCGAATGGGGGGCACTCGACCTGGTGGAACATACCGAACAGACCATACACAGTGTGGTCCGCATCAAGAATCCAGGTGCAAAACCACCTGAACTCAAGTGTAGCCGTCCATCACAGGATGAGGTGGTTATATCATATACCTCACCACGCAAGATGTGCGCCATTGCCAAGGGTATAATGAAAGGGGTTGCTAAACACTACAACGAACAGGTACTCATAACCGAAAAGACATGTATGCTGAGTGGTGGTTCGAGCTGTAGTATATCTATGAGACTGATTAAGTGAATCTCCCAGCCTGTATCTGGTAGACCTCGCAGATTCAGGGAAGGCACCCCTGTAATAACGACTCAAACATCAAACGTCTTGCATCCTGTGGCTGGATGTCAGAGGCCCGGTATCCCCTGTCCATCCGGTCAAGGGGTGAGGGAAGGGATTTATGTTTGACAGACACCTTTTCGACCATTTCGACTGGCTACTGTTTGCGATAATGGTATGCCTTGTTGTCACCGGGGTTGTGACCATATACAGTGCAACCCACTCCATGAGCCAGCACATATACCACAAGGAGATATACCTCATCCTTTTCTGCACCTTAGTATTCCTTGCGGTGATAGTTGTTAATTATTCCCTTCTGGACAGATTCGCCTACCTCATCTTCGGGGCATCTATACTGTTGCTCGTTATTGCCCTTCTTTACGGAAGGTCCATAGGTGGGGCGCAGAGGTGGATATCCCTTGGTTTTGCCTCGTTTCAGCCATCTGAGTTCTCCAAGCTCGCCCTCATAATCGCACTTGCAAAGTACTTCTCATCAAAGAGGGTCTCTCCAAAGGGTTTGAAGTTCAGGGAACTCTTACCACCTCTCCTCATACTCTCGGTACCCTTTGTCCTTATCACCAGACAGCCTGACCTCGGCACAGCGCTCGTACTTTTTCTTATCTTTTCTTCCATGGTACTCATCGTAAGGGTCAGGACCAGGGTACTATTCGGTATCCTTCTTTCCTCCATCCCCATGATCCCTATTGCCTGGGGCTCCCTTAAGGACTACCAGAAGGAAAGGCTCCTGAGCTTCATAGACCCGAGTATGGACCCACTCGGCTCGGGCTATCACATACTCCAGTCCAAGATAGCCATAGGTTCTGGTGGTATACTGGGTAAGGGCTTTACAAAGGGCACACAGGGAAAACTCATGTTCCTTCCAGAGCATCATACAGACTTCATATTCTCCATACTGGCAGAGGAATGGGGGCTTGTGGGGTCGATGATAGTAATCCTTCTCTTTATGGCTCTCATATTCCGCGGGTTTGATATTGCAAGGAAATCGAAGGACAGATTCGGTTTCCTCCTTGCCTTCGGTATCTCAGCCATGTTCTTCTGGCATGTGGTCATAAACCTGGGCATGGTATCTGGCTTGCTACCGGTAGTGGGCATACCCCTGCCATTTTTGAGTTATGGTGGTTCGTTCCTTCTTACATCCTTTGTTGCGGTCGCACTGCTTGTGAATATAAGGATGAGGATGTTCATCTTCTGATGGATATAAGGAGGGAGATAATAAGATTTCTTGCAACAGGTACATACACAGGCTATCTTCCCCTTGCCCCGGGGACGATGGGTACACTCTGGGGCATACCTATCTTCATGGCGGTAAAAGACCTCCCTCTCCTTACATGGGCGGTGGTGCTGGCTATCTCTGTATGCATATCTATCTACCTCGCTTCAAGGGCCCAGGGCATAATGGGTGGCAAAGACCCCTCTGGCATTGTCTGTGATGAGATAAGTGGGTTCATGGTAGCAACCTTTCTCGTACCCTTCAGCCTCTTTAACGTGATAATGACCTTTCTTATTTTCAGATTTTTTGATATCCTGAAGCCCTACCCGGTGAGTCTGGCAGATAGATACGTGGGTGGGGGAACAGGGATAGTCCTGGACGATGTAGTCGCAGGGATATATACAAATATGGTTGTACATGGTATAATTATATTTTTAAAATAACCCGTGCGTGGTACCCTCTGCCGGGAGGGGGATCTCCCCGAGTGATGATAAGGTGAAAAAGGGTTTAGAGGCAGAGATAGGAAGGCTTTTAAGGGAAAGGGGGCTCACCCTCGCAGTGGCTGAATCCTGTACAGGCGGGCTCATAGGGGATATGATTACGGATGTAGCGGGAAGCTCCGATTACTTTACAGGCGGTATAGTTGCCTACAGTAACGATGTGAAGCAGGGAATCCTGGGGGTACCATCCAGGATACTCGAAAGATACGGGGCTGTATCTAAGCAGACCGCCTCCCGCATGGCTGAGGGTGTAAAAAGGAGGCTCAAAACAGACATCGGTATTGCAACAACAGGTATAGCAGGTCCCACAGGCGGGAGCCCAAGGAAGCCAGTGGGTACTGTCTTTATTGCCCTTTCCTGTGGAAGGAGGGTATATACTGGAAGATTCCTCTTCCATGGTACACGTAGATCGATAAAAAGACAGACAGCCCTTGAGGCACTCAGGGCACTTAAGGGATTCCTTGAAAGGGGTAAAAACCCCTTTAAGTAAGAGGTCTTCACAGCGGGTTTCTCCTGAGTCCATCTCTTTATGTCCTGTGAAAGGAAGTGGGGAGAAAAACTCAGGGGTACTACCCCTTACGAGGGAGGGGCTCACCACGAAAGATACCTGATTCCATGTCTTCAGAGAGTGTAAGGGCGTTCATAGCCATAGAGATTCCCGATGGTCTTGTAGAAAAACTCAGGAAACTCCAGGGGGAGCTTAAGAAAAACAGTACAGGTATTTCATGGGTGAAGCCTGAGAACATACACCTTACCATAAGGTTCCTCGGCAATGTAGAGACAGGAAGGCTCTCCGGGCTCACAGAAGCCCTTGAAAGGGCATCCAGAGGTATCAAGCCCTTCGAACTATCTGTCAGGGGTGTGGGGGGCTTTCCGAGCCTTAGGGGTCCGAGGGTTGTATGGGTGGGTATTGAAGAGAATCAAACCCTTCTATCCCTTTATAGGAATATAGAGGATGAACTATCGAGGATGGGTTTTGAAAGGGAAAAGAGACAGTTCCACCCCCATCTCACCCTGTGCAGGGTAAAGTTAAAGACAGAAGGGATAAAACTCGCCCGCAGGATAGCAGACCTTAAGCCAGAGATAAATATGGATTTTTCAGTGGATAGATTCACACTCTTCAGGAGCATTCTAAAGCCCAGTGG
>WGFF01000354.1 GCA_015492355.1 Deltaproteobacteria bacterium | reverse complement strand
CCTTAAAGGAAGGGTCATCTACCTGTGGAATACCTCTCTCCGTATCACCATTCCTCAATCCCTCAAGGAGTGAAGCCAGGCTTTCTGTCTCTTCACTGATGGTGCCCGCGAGTAACACCTGGGTGGATAGTGTGAGATGGAACAAGCGGTCGAGATGATAGCGGGCACGTGTGAGAACTTCTATCCTTTTCGTATCGTCATCCAGATGCTTGAGGAAATGGAGTCCCGTGAGGAGTGGAGTGAAGATAAGGATGGTCAGAACGATGAGTGTTGAGACTATTATCCTCCTTATGCTCATGATTTAAAAACCGCCAACAGCCCTTTTCTCCTCAACAGACATGGATAGAGGTCTGTGAAAGGAGCCTGAACGGCAACCCTTCAGCCAGAAAGCCATCCCTGGGAATCAGCAGATACCGGGAACAATCGCTCTCCCTGCCTTTACTTCGACTCTACTATTTTAAGGATTTGTCACGGATGGAGAATCATGGATGGTTAAATGCCTTCTTTAATCCCTGACCGAGACCTATCAAAGAAGAGTTTATATTGATATATACCACATACCTCAGATATACGTCAATACAATTAGTACATCTCCATGTGCGGATGATGGTTCGCTGAATTCTATTCCATACTCATATATGGGCTTAATCCCCTTTTCTGAAACCTTGCTATCCCACAGGTGGAATCTTCCATGGATACACCACCGTATTATGAACTACCCACTGCAAGCAGTGGGGTATCAAAACCTCTTACCGGGGATAGTGGCACCGCAATCAGCAGGGAACTCAGCCCTAAGAGAACGGAGGTGCTCTAAAAGAGCATCGACAGAGCCATCTCCACCCGTGCCTCTTTTGGTATATCGTAGTCGTCTATCTTCTCTGTGCTTCCAGTAACAGAGGCACCTATGTCCAGATTTAACAGCCACAGGTTGAGCCCGAGCCCTGCTGTGTAGACAATTCCTATATCACTCTCTGCAAGATTCCTGTAAGCACCCGCACGGAGCTTGAGTATGCGCATAAGATCGAGCTCGACACCACCACCAATGTTCTGGGATTTGTAGCCACTCGAAACAGTGGTATTGTTTTTTGTAATATCCATATCAAGGGCAAGAAGGATGAAGCCCACGGGCCTATATGCCAGACCCGCCCTTATCTGTGCCCTTTCCCTGATGTGGTCCTTGTCATCAGGGAGAAGTCTCTTCATGTCAAACTTCGGTGAGTTGATATTCCTTCCCACCACACCCACTCTGAGTTTATCGCTAAAGCGATATAGCACACCCACATCCAGACCGAAGTTACTGCTATCCACGTAATCGTCCCTTGCCTTATCGAGGGCATCACCGAAGTCTGTATCGAACACCTTTACCGCGGTATTGTATACACGTGCCTTCATGTATTTTATGCTACCACCTACAGAAAGGTTTTCTGTTATGGCACGACCATAGGTAAGGGGAAACTCGAATACGGATATGCCCTTGAAGAGTAGCCTTGAGTTGTTGTCCGCAAAGGAGCCACCTGTCTGGGCATTACTCGCAAGCTGGGCAACTGTGGTTATATCGTCCTCGATATCAGACGGTATGGTTATACCGCTTGCCTGTGCCTGGGAAAGACCGTAATCAACCGCCTGCACGAAGTTGGTTGCTGTTGTGGTATCCCATCCGTTCATGGTGGCTATGGTGTTGACAAGGTTCTGTTTGGTGGTGGAATCAAAATAGTAGTCACCAGATGGAACAGGGGTGCCGTTGTTAAAATTGGCTGTATCCGAAAGTTCACCGATCAGATTTATACCGCTCGTACCAGGCACTATGGGTGCAATGTTTACAAGGTCGAGGTCTCCCTTTGCGGATATATCCCCGAAGGCATAGGCACCTATACCGAAGTGTCCGTACTGGAATCTCAGTCCACCGTTGGCGAACACTGTTATAGCCCTGTCGGGATTATCATCGAACCTTTTGATCTCGTCTATGAGCTGGAGGAATTCCGATACCCTCTTTGCCTCTATCTGTCCTGAATCGAGCAGGTCGTAGTCGTACTGGATTATCTTGTTTATAATCTCTCCAAGGTCTTCATGTATCTGTGCGCCCACACCGAGGTCAAGGACACTGCTCCATGTCCTTCTACCGTACTCATCCTCATCGCCTTTCCCGCTCTTGAAGAATCCGAAGGCAGCGGGATTCCAGTAACTTGCTGTGGCATCATCCACCACTGCTACACCCGCACCCCCCATGCCAAGTGCCCTCGGTCCAACGATAGTCCATTCCCTTGCCCCGGTGGAATCGATCCACAGGAACGTACACAAAAGCAGGGATATAACAAAAGACTTCTTTTTCATAATCTCCCTCCCTGAGAAGAAGAATTTTGTCGGTTTCAATAAAGCCTATCATCATATCGAGAAAAATGGAAGGATTTTTACGAGGTCTGCCAGAATGCCCCACCCTGTGGGTGGGGATGAATGGCGGGTCTCGTAAAAATACGTGGTAGCTCTACCCTTTGAAAGCCGGGTTCAGGTTGATCTCCAATAGGGACAGGGTCTTTTGGGGGTTTCAGGGGGTGAAACCCCCTGAAGATGTGAAGCCCCGCCTTGTAGGCGGGGAGCTTCACTCAACAGAGGACATACCCCTCTGGTTAAGCCCCAAACCCATTGTACACACACTGCGATAATAACACTTGACACGTCACTGGTATAGGTATAGAGTAGATGGTAGGTATAATATAGAGGCTGGGGAGTGGGGATGAAGATAGCCTGTTCGGATAGAACGGGTTGTTTAAGTTCCCTCCTTGGCACAAACCCTTTAAAAGGAACCTTGGAGGGAAGCAATGTCACAGGCAAAGAAAGGCGATACTGTAAGGGTACACTACACAGGTACCCTGGAGGATGGTACTGTATTCGATACCTCTATAAACCGTGATCCACTGGAATTTACGATCGGTGAAGGGAGACTGATACCCGGTTTTGAACAGGCAGTAGTGGGAATGAATCCTGGTGAGTCAAAGACAGAAAGGATATCAGCGGATCAGGCATACGGTCCCCATCTGAAGGAGCTGGTGATGGAAGTCGATAAAAGACAACTGCCTCCCGGGCTCTCTCCAGAAGTGGGTCAGCAACTACAGATACGCCACGACGACGGAAGGACCACGCCAGTTACAATAACAGAAGTGACAGACACAACCATAACGCTCGATGCCAATCATCCCCTTGCTGGTAAGGACCTCATATTCCACATACAGCTCCTTGAGATTGTCTGACGAAGAAGACACCTCTATCCAGACGGAATCTGTTCTTCTCTTAATGTGTGAGGAGTAGTCTGTTCACCATCCTAATGCATGAGAGCATCTTTAAGGAAAGGTTCTCTGCCATTGTCTTTTCTTCCTTTAATTATCCTTTAATCTTACTTTACATATAATTCGAAGCAGGATGACTTCCCGCAGGGGAAGTCCCTTTTTTGTGGCTCAGGGTCTTTAAAGGGGACTGTCTTTGTCAGGGGTTTTTGGAATCTTGAAATGACCGATTTCAGGAAAGGAGAGTGATACCGCAATGGAGAAGGACGAAAGGGAAGAACTGGTAGAGGTAATGGTATGGGACTGGCAGACCAGGGCACTCCACTGGATAAACGCCCTGCTCATTATTACCCTCATGATTCTGATATTCAATTACGAGATAATGGAATGGCTCGGTGCTGAAGAGGAGGCAGAGGAGTCGATAAAGAGGCTTCATGCCTGGGTGGGGCATATACTTGCTGTGACGTTCATACTGAGGGTGGTATGGGGCTTTGCTGGCAACGAGTATGCGAGATGGCTCGATATGATACCCTACAACAAGGAGAGATGGAATGGCATACTGGATAATCTGCGGTGGTATCTGAGCGGTCTCAGGGGCAGTCCCCCTCCATCGGTGGGACACAATCCCCTTGCATCCCTCTTCTACATAGCCCTCTTCCTTGTACTCACAAGTCAGGTCTTTACAGGCATTACACTGGCTGGTGAGGAGTTTGGAATGATACCTGGCAGGTTCATATCTTCCATTCTCGGTCATGAGGTGGTAGAGGGATTCGAGGAGATACACGAATTCGGGTTATGGTTCATGGTATTCTTCCTTTCCGCACACCTTACAGGTGTGATTGCCCATGAACTTAAAGACAGAACAGGTCTTTTCTGGTCGATGGTGAACGGAAAAAAGTATTTACCCAGGAGATGCCTTTAGCATATAATTCCTCTCATGCGGATACTGATAGTAGAGGATGAAAGAGACCTTGCAGGGATCATAAAAAAGGGGCTTGAAGAGGAGAACTATGTGGTGGATATAGCCTACGATGGAGAGGAAGGGCTCTATATGGCTGAGAACTACCCTGCGGATGTGATAGTGCTCGATATAATGCTCCCTGTGATGGATGGACTTTCGCTCCTCTCAAGGATACGAAAGAAGGGTATAGATACACCTGTCATACTCCTGACTGCCAAGGATACGGTGGCGGATAAGATAAAGGGGCTCGATACAGGGGCGGACGATTATCTTACAAAACCCTTTGAATTCGGAGAGCTCCTTGCCAGGATACGCTCCCTCCTTCGCAGAAAGAGCAATGTAAAGGAGGCAATAATACGGATAGGAGACCTGGAGATAGATACAAGGAGCCATGAGGTAAGGAGGGCTGGAAGGCTTATAAGGCTCTCTGCAAGGGAATATGCCATACTCGAATACCTTGCCTACAATAAGGACAGGGTGGTTACAAGGACGGACATAATAGAGCATATATACAGCGAGGACTTCGATATGGACTCGAACGTTATTGATGTATACATAAACTACCTGCGGAACAAGATAGACCGGGGCTTCGGGACGAGGCTCATCCATACCATAAGGGGTACAGGATACATGCTCAAGGAAGACAGGTCCTGAGGCTTTCCATGTTCAGATCCATAAAACTAAAATTCATAGTCTGGTTCATACTCGTCTTCTCCACCCTTTTTACAGGGCTGGGTTTTTTTATATACTACAAGCTCGAAGGGATCGTCCTCGACTCGGTTGACAGGCATCTCAACTCAGAGGTCCAGCTCCTCGCCAACCTCCTATCAGTTGAGGATGGATATGGACAGCTCAAGACAGAGTTCCTGGAATTCTCCTCAGCAGCAACGGGTGAATACGCTGTATCGCTCTCCGGACGATACTACCAGGTCATAACAGAGGATGGGAGGATACTCATCCGCTCCCCCTCCCTCTTCCTGGCAGACAAGACACTCCCCATACAGCCCGTATCCTTTGAGCCTTTATACGGCACCATAATGGGTCCTGAGGACGAACCCCTCAGGATACTGAGCCAGTCCTTTGAGTATTCCATAGGGATACTTACTATACAGGCGGCAGATTCCCTCAAGGATGCCTACGAGCTCTTGAGGTCTTTCAGGAACATAATCCTCATCGTATTCCCCTCTGTTTTCGTCCTCTCCCTTGCGGGTATCTCCATACTGACGAGCCGTGTCCTCAGTCCTATCGACGATTTTTCGGAAAAGATAAGCAGGATAACGGAAAAGAATCTGAACGAAAGGATAGACGATGCTGGTATAGACAGGGAACTCAGGTCCCTTGCTGTGAGCTTCAACACAATGCTTCAGCGCCTTGAAGAACACTTTACAAGGCAGAGACAGTTCTTCTCCAATGCATCACACGAGTTGAGAACCCCCACATCTGTCATCAAGAGCTACTGCGATGTATCACTAAAAAGGGAGAGAACCCCTGCTGAATACAGGGAGGCACTCCAGAAGATATCGGAAATAACAGACCGCATTTCATCCATCATCAACAGGATACTCGAGGTATCAAGGCTCGATGGCAAGACCTCCAGACTGAGTATAACAGGGTTCAACATGAGGGATGTACTGGATGATGTGATAAGGCTTCTAAGCCCGACCGCATCGAATCGTGGGATAGGTATAGAGTTCAACGGCGATGATGTATACATAAGGGGGGATAGAGAGATGCTTGCAGAGGCGTTCACAAACATAGTTGACAATGCCATCAAGTACAATAGATCAGGTGGTACAGTAGGGATAGAGATATCCAGGAAGGACGGTATGGTAGCGGTGGCAGTGAGGGATACTGGCATAGGGATACCTGAGAACGAGAAGGAAAGGCTATTTGACAGGTTCTACAGGGTCGATACGAGCAGAGGCATGGTACATGGAAGTGGCCTCGGTCTATCCATAGCAAAGATTATTATAGATGCCCACGGTGGCAGGATAGATGTGGAGAGCACAGTGGGCAGGGGAAGCTGTTTTACCGTGTATCTGCCAGAGGGCTGACCCGTGTATGGATCAGCCCCCTTAACCGCTCACTCCACAAGCTCCATCGGCTCCCCACAACAAATAAGCTCACCTCCACCAGCCTTTGTAACCACAACCTCGTTTCCGCATAGATTACACCTGAACCTCTGCCCCTCCTTTTCCACCTTCATCTTTCTTACCTCCTTTCTGGATTTAGGGAAAGACTCTCTGTAGAGAACCCTTCCCCTATCATCCCATCAGCTCCATCTTAATCCTGTAGCATCTATCCGCAAGTTCCATAAGTTCCGAGAACCCCCAGTCTCCCTGGTCGTTGAGCATCCTTGCAAGGTCCACTGGTATGGCTTCGATGCCGAGGTATGCCCCGCTTATGGCACCTGCCATGGCTGCGGTGGTATCCACATCCCCACCACATGCAATGGCAGTGAGTATGGTCTCCCAGTAATTGTCAGGGCTCCTGAGAAAGGAATAGAGGCTCCACAGCACACTGGTTGTGACAAAGGGCGAGATACCATCCCAGAGTTCAATGTTTTCTTTTATGCCCACACGTGATATGTGCCTTATGGCACTCTCTGGTGGTAGTTCGATCCATTCCTTGAGCCTCTCTATGGAGGTACCAACAGATTCATCCATAGAGCCAGCCCATTCGCTCAGTCTGGTAAGGAATGCCTCGCATTGAACAGGTCTTTCCACCAGCACCAGTGCAACACCCCCTGCAATGGCAACAGCACCTGCAGAGCATCGGCTGTCCTTGTGGGTTATCCTCCCCTGATCATGTGCAACACGTATGAGTGTATCGTGGTTGTCGAAGAACATAAGACCGACCGGTCCTGCCCTCATGGCGCTTCCATTGCCTGCGGATGGAGGAGGGGTGCCTGAGCTCTGCCAGTCCTCTCCACGTGCCAGTCTGAAGGCAGCCTGCTCGGTTGCATGTCCACGTCCTACAATGCGGTTCTCTACAAACATCCTGGCGATCCTTGTCGCATATTCATCGGGCTTGAATCCTCTGCATGTAACAAAGCTCTCCATGAGTTCCCTGGCGAGCTGAGAATCATCGGAGTACTGACCGAATGAATAGGGCGGTCTCCCCTCTACGTGTCCCCTTCTCAACACATCTTCCACATACCTTTTGCAGACCTCTGGAGAAAGCCCCTCAACAGGAAAACCGAGGGCATCACCAAGACACTGCCCTATAAGCGAACCACTGAACTGTTCTCTCCTTGGAAGTATCATTGCTGGATTCTCTAAAGTGCGGTATGAAGGGATAACCTCCTTAAAGCCTCCTTTTTAAGGGTTATACCTATCCTCGCCTCGTTCACCGCCCTCCTGAGAAACTCTATGGACTCATCATAGGTCTTCCTGTCAACAGGATAGGGATGTCCATCCTTTCCGCCATGGGCAAAACAGAACCGCACAGGGTCACGCACACTCGGTTTTACACCATAGATGAGTTCTGATATGAGGGCAAGAGCCCTTATTGTCTTGGGTCCTATCCCTTCCATGCCGATGAGGACCTCAAAATCCTTCGGTCTCCTCTCATAGGTGGTTAGAAATATCCTGTAGAGTCTCTCCGGGTTTATATCGTCCATGGTCGTGTGGTGTCTTCTCGGCAGGTTGAGGGTCTTGATTCTTTTAATATCCTTTATGAGTTTATCCGGTCTTTCCCAGGAGAGTTCTGTAACAGTGGTTCTTGCCCCTCCACTGTCAGAGGCGACCATGTTGAGTACCCTGCCGGTTGAGTTACAGCACACCGCATTGTGTGGCTCGCATATAAAACTTCTATCCGCTGTCAGCGGGGAGTTACCCTCACCGAGCCAGTGGTAGCGCCTTGCATATCTGGTAAGTTTGTTCATTCCCTGCTGGACGACCGCCCATCTCCCATCGCTTGTAAAGAAGAGACAATGATGGTACAGATCATATCCATCTTGCAAGCCAGCTGAATCGACCTTTGCAGAAAGCCTGCTTACCCGAATAAGTATATCAGGGTCTACAGAGAGGAACCTTTCCCTGCTCCTTATCTCATCAGGGGTTTTAAGTGACCTGCCCCCTTTTCCACCAGCAACAAAAAGACCGAGCTCCCTTTCAAGCCCCTTTATCCCCTCCTTGATGGCACCACACAGGGTCGTTGTAATCCCGCTTGAGTGCCAGTCAAACCCGAGCACACAGCCGAGTGCCTGAAACCAGTAGGGATCGGATAGCCTCCTTAATACCTCGGATGGTCCAAAATCCTTTACAATGGCAGTGATTATTCCCCTTGCAAGGAGGGTCATACGTTCGAAAAGCCACCGGGGAGCCTTGCCACTGTGGAGCGGAAGATTTGCTATACCGGTACGCATCGTAAATATTTCTATAAGGAAAGCCCCATGGTGAAAGACCTCTCTTAGGCTTCATTCAAAAAAGAGGTGGATTCCATGCATCAATCGACTATACTGTGGATTACCTTGTGCAGTTCAGCCATATTGTAAGGCTTTGCAATAGCCCTTCTGAAACCATAGGTCCTGCAGTCTGTCATCACGGGATCGCTTATGAATCCACTCGACACTATCGCCCTTACATTGGGGTCTACCTCAAGGAGTCTTTTTATGGTCTCCTTACCGCTCATGCCTGCGCGTATGTTGAGATCGACCACAACCACATCGAAGGGTTCACCCTTCTCCATCGCCTTCTTGTAGAGTTCTATGGCTTCTGAGCCGTTACTTGCACATACAACACAGTGTCCAAAGGGTGACAGGAACTCCCCTGCAAGGCTTCTTATAGTCTCCTCATCGTCCATTATGAGTATCTTTTCCCTGCACATGTAGGTAGGTGTTCCCTTCCCTTCTGTCACAGCGGTACTCTCTGTCTCCTCCATGACAGGCATATATATGTGTATACCTTCAGGAGAGTCTGTATCTATGTACCCGTTATGCCCCTTTACTACAGAATATGATACTGTAAGGGCAAACCCCTTTTCGTCATCCTTTGGAAGGGGAAAGGCTTTCTTTATCTCCATGAGGTCTTTCCTCAGTCCATCCTCTGCATCACTGTACATGGATATCCTTATATATCTCCTGGCACCTGTAATATCCCTTCTATTAGGTACAACATTTTCCACAGATACCCTTATCTCTCCCCCGCTGTTCATAGCCCTTGCCATGTGGGTCACAAAGGTGTTTATGGTGTAGCGCATCTGTGCCTCGTCCGCCTCCACAGGGTAGACCATCTGTGGCATGGAGAGGGTGTATCTTATGGATGAACCACTCAGGGCAGAATCCACTGCATCCCTTGTCACATCAGAAAGGGAGATAGGTCTTTTGAAGGAAGAAATACCCTTGAGAAAGGTAAGAAGTTGCTGGGTGAGGAGTTTTGCCCTCAATACAGCCTTCTCTATCTCGTTGAGCTTCTCAAAGATTCTCTCCTCAAACTCCTGTGAGAGCATTACAAGGTTTATGTTCCCGAGGATGGTGGTGAGTATGTTGTTAAATTCATTGGCTATATCGCCTGCAAGGAGTTTTATGAATTCATATCTCCTTGCCTCCTCCATGTTCTGTTCCCCTTTTTTGATGAGGTCTTCTTTCATAGCCTTTTATCCAGGGGATGGTCTCTTAAGAAAGGTACACCCTCAAACTAAGGTAATGGGTCATCAAATCGGACCTGAATCTTTGTTGTGGGGAAAACCCTCCGGGCTATAGCCCTTTTTTGGTAAAAAAAGTGTTTTCCCCTGCCCCCTTTCCAAAAAACTTTAGATTAAAAGTTTTGGGGAAGGGAGTTTGAGGGAAACCCCTTTTACAAAAGGGG
>WGFF01000353.1 GCA_015492355.1 Deltaproteobacteria bacterium | reverse complement strand
CCCCTTTTGTAAAAGTGGTTTCCCTCAAACTCCCTTCCCCAAAACTTTTAATCTAAAGTTTTTTGGGAAAGGGGGCTGGGGAAAACACTTTTTCACCAAAAAAGGGCGATAGCCCGGAGGGTTTTCCCCACAACAAAAATTCAGGTCCGATTTGATGACCCATTACCTTTGCCGGAAGACCGGTTGGGATGTATGACCATGGGAGTTAAGGTAAAGGAACTTATAGAGAAGGAACAGGCAAAGAGATTGTCCCTGAGGCTCCTTGCTGGCAGGGAAGGTCTCGTACGTGAGATAACATCTCCACGTATACAGAAGCCAGGGCTTCTCCTTACCGGTCTTCTTGATGAGCTCCATCCCGACAGGATCCAGATATTCGGTGCTGCGGAGATAGGGTATCTCAAGAGCCTGAGTGTTGAGAAACTCTCAAGGTCGCTCAGTATACTTGAGAGGAGTAACGTGCCTGCAATTATAGTTACAAAGGGGCTCGATGTACCTTCATTCCTGACCAATCTTGCCACCGAAAGAGGGATTCCCCTCTTTCTGACAACCCTTACCTCATCGATCCTTATAGAGAGGCTTACAGGTTTTCTGGAGGAGAGGCTTGCACCTGTTACTACGATGCACGGGGTGCTCGTTGATGTCCTTGGTATAGGGATACTCATTATCGGTAAGAGCGGTATAGGCAAGAGCGAATGTGCACTTGAGCTTGTCTCCAGGGGATACAGGCTTGTATCGGATGATGTGGTTGTGGTGAAGAAGATACCACCATCCACACTCTACGGTATGTCCACCGAACTGATACGTTACCACATAGAGGTGAGAGGACTGGGGATAGTCAACATCAAGGACCTCTTTGGAATAACCGCTATAAGGGAGAAGAAACAGATGGACCTTGTGGTTGAACTCATAAAGTGGGACCCTGACACGGAGTACGAGAGACTGGGTTTTGAGGACAGCACCTATGAGATACTCGGTGTGGAGCTTCCGTATCTGAGGATACCTGTAAGCCCTGGAAGGAGTGTTGCAACAACTGTGGAGGTGGCTGCGAGGAATCAGATACTCAAGATTATGGGACACTATTCATCGAGGATATTTCAGCAACAGCTTAATGATTCCTTGAGAGGTTTCAAGAAGGTAAAGGTTTGAAGAAGATAAGGGTTGTGATTCTGAGCGGTCCTTCGGGCGCTGGAAAGAGTACAGCCATTAAGGTGCTCGAAGATATCGGTTTTTTTTGTGTTGACAATCTGCCTGTAACACTTCTTCCCAAGTTTCTGGAACTGCTCGATCAGTCGGGAGAGATTTCAAAGGTTGCCACTGTGGTAGATGTAAGGGAGCGCGAGTTTTTGAGAGACTTTCCCCGTATATTCGAGAATCTCAAAAAGGGTGGCTACAGGGCAGAACTTATCTATCTCGAGGCATCTGATGAGGCGATACTCAGGAGGTTCAGCGAGACGAGGAGAAGACATCCCCTTGCGGTAAAGGAGAGTCCTGTTGAGGGGATAGTACAGGAAAGGGAGATACTCAAGGATGTAAAGACCCTTGCCGATAGAATCATCGACACCACTAACTTTAACGTACATCAGCTCAGGGAGGTAATAAAAGAGGTATTTACAGGACCCGTAAGTCTCGAAAAGATAGTGGTCAATATCATCTCCTTTGGTTACAGGTACGGTATACCAGCGGATGCAGACCTTGTGTTCGATGTGAGGTTTCTACCCAATCCGTACTTTGTGGATTCTCTCAAGTGGTTTAATGGGCTCGACCAGAAGGTAAGGGAATTTGTCCTTGCAAGAAAGGAGACCATAGAGTTTGTGGACAGGCTCAAGGGTTTCATAGATTACCTCATTCCCTTTTACTGGAAGGAGGGTAAATCATATCTCACCGTGGCTATAGGATGTACCGGTGGCAAGCACAGGTCTGTTGTGGTTGCGGAGTATCTTACAGAGGTGCTCAAGCACGATGTGGCTATCCTGAGGAAGAGACACAGGGATATAGAAAAGCCTTGAAACAATTATCCAGAGGTGATGGATGAGATGATAGGTGGAGTAATAATCACACACAGTCCCCTCGCAGATAGTCTTGTTGAGGCAGCAGGTTCCATAGCGGGCAGGATAGAGAATCTAAAGACCATATCAGTAAAACGTGATGATTCTACAGAAAGGATAAGGAAGGAACTTACCGCATCAATAAAGGAGGTCAACACAGGCGACGGTGTGATTATCTTTACCGATATGTTCGGTGGTACACCCACGAATATAGCCCTTTCGCTACTCAAGGAAGATATTGTGGAGATTATTACAGGGGTCAATATCCCCATGATACTCAAATTCGTAAGTTACAGGTCAGAGAAGAAACTGCACGAACTCGCCATTATCCTTAAGGAACATGCACAGGAGAGTATAGTGCTTGTGAGCGATATGTTAAAGATAAAGAAATGAGACGAACAGAATTTAATGGAAGGGAGTATTCTGCTCCTGCATCTTCTGTGGTATGGGGCTCTCTGGTACAGAGGTGATGGATACCTTAGCCTCCCTTTCCAGAAACATTTAGCCGGGGTTTTCTTGCGAAGGAGACGATGCAAAGAGGCACAGGGACACTGGAGGTTTCAGGGGAGACCACCAAGAGATACGATATGATACTCGTTCGGGTGGATGATCGCCTGCTTCACGGACAGGTCATCACATCGTGGGTCCCCTCTGTCAGGGCTGACCTTCTGATTGTAGCCTGTGACAATGCATACAATGACAGGGTTATGAGGAGTTTCATTGAGTCCTTTGCCCACAGGGGATTACGTGTGCTGGTAAAGCGGGTAGAGGATGCCATCGAAGAGGTGGTATCAGGGGCTTTCGTCAATGCAAGGATTATGTTTATTGTGAGTACCCTCAAGGATGCCCTGAAGGTGTACGAGAGTGGTATAAGATTTACAGCCATCAACATAGGGAATGTACACCATGATATGCATGGCAGGAAGGTCACACCTTCTGTTACCCTGGATGAGGAGGATGAGAGAATAATCGAAAGATTCAAAAGGCTCGGCATAGCAGTCGATTTTCATGATCTGCCCACTGATGTCCATATCTCTTGTTTAAATGGTTGACAGGATAATACAGGATGAAATCTTCTTTTATAGAATTTGAAGACACTCTGTCTGTAAACGATAGAAAAGCTCTTTTCATTGCCTGTATGATGGGAGGGTCGATGGAAAAGGAACGCCAGAAGATAGAGAAAACCTTTACGATAAAGAACAGACTCGGACTCCATGCCAGGGCAGCATCGAAGTTTGTACAGGTGGCTAACAGGTTCGACTCAGACATATTCGTTGAGAAGGATGGTCAGGAGGTGAACGGAAAGAGTATAATGGGTATCCTTATACTGGCTGCTGCATGTGGGTCTGAGATTACTATCAAGGCAGAGGGTGAAGATGCGGAAGGGGCTGTTAAAGCCCTTGGAGACCTTATAGATGAGAGGTTCGGGGAAGAGTAATGGCAGAGGGTAGTAAAAAACAGGTCATATTGATGCGCGGTATAGGTGTCTCGTCAGGTATCGCCATTGGTAAGGCTTACCTTATAGATACAGGTACTG
>WGFF01000352.1 GCA_015492355.1 Deltaproteobacteria bacterium | reverse complement strand
GAGACAGTGATGCCCCATTACCTATCAATATCTAAAGGATGTAAGTTCTTGACTTTTAAGATATACTCTGATAATCCTTTACAGAATGAAGGAGTCTTCCTCTCCCAAAAAGGGTCATATCTATTTCTTCATCATTCTCATGATTCTTATCTGTCTTTGGGCTATATTCGGCGAGAAGGGGCTTGTGGATGTATACAGGCTCAGGAAGGAGAGGGCAGGGCTTGAGGAGTACAACAGGAGGCTCGAGGAGGAGAACAGGGAGCTCGAAAAGAAGATACACCTCCTTAAGACCGACAGACGGTACATAGAGTACATGGCAAGGAAGGAGCTCGGCATGATAGGGAAGAACGAGGTGATATACAGGTTCAGGGACGAAGGAGACACACCCTGAGAGGAAGGATATGAAAAGAAGGGTAAAGGTTGCGGGTATTCAGTTCGCACCGGGTTTTGACAAGGAGACAAATCTTTCCAGGGCAGAGGCACTCGTTGGCATTGCGGCTGGTAAGGGTGCCAGGATAGTCTGTTTACCGCAACTTTTCAATACCTTCTGGTTTCCCTATACCATAGACGATAGGCACTTCGATCTTGCGGAGAGTGAGGATGGACCCACCATAACACGCCTGAGAAGGATGGCAAGGGATATGGGCATTGTGGTCATATCCCCTGTGTTCGAGAGGGATGGGGAGGGGTACTACAACACCGCCTTTGTAATCGGTGTGGATGGCGAGATACTCGGTAAATACCGTAAGATACACGTGCCCCAGATACCCCTGTGGGAAGAAAGGACCTACTTTCGGGCTGGTAATCTCGGCTTTCCGGTCTTCAAGACCCCTTTTGCAAGGATAGGTGTCCAGATCTGCTGGGATGTCTTCTTCCCCGAAGGTTTCAGGATACTCGCACTCAAGGGTGCTGAGATAATCTTTGTGCCCACTGCCTCTGCATTCATCCATTCACACAGGAAATGGGAGAGGGCTATATCCGCTGCAGCCCATACAAATGGGCTCTTTATCTTCCGTGTGAACCGTGTCGGCAGGGAGGTACGTCAGGAGTTCTACGGAAGGTCTTTCTGTGTGAGACCCGATGGAGACCTCATCGACATGCCCAGTGGTCAGTCAGAGGGTATAATACTCGCTGATATCGACCTCGGTGAGATAAATGCGGTAAGGAACGAGTGGGTCTTCCTCAAGGACAGAAGACCAGAGGAGTATGGAGAGATACTCCTGGATTGATCCTCCACCTCAGGGGAGGGTTTTTCCTGCAAAAAACACCCCCAGGAAAGCCCCCCTTTCCCGCAGAGACCGGGACCAATGTTTTTTAAAGGGATTTTTGTTAGAGGAGGAACTCCTGTAAGGAGCCTTTCCTCCTGAGGAATCTCTCTTACCATGAAGGACAGGATAGCAAGGATAATAGACGATGCCCTCAGGAGGGCTATTGTGGAGGGCAGGGTGTCGGTTGAGAGGTTGCCTCCCATCATACTCGAAAGACCGAGAAGGGAGGAGCACGGCGATTTTGCAACCACTATAGCCATGGTCCTTTCCCGGCAGGCAAGGTGTTCCCCAAGGGAGCTGGCAGGTATAATCGTTGAGAGGATAGACAGTCCCATGGTATCGAGGTGCGAGATAGCGGGACCGGGTTTCATCAATATCTTCGTGGACAGGGCATACTGGTGGGATACACTCTGCGAGATACTCAACAGGGGGGACGATTACGGAAGGGTTGATGTGGGCAAGGGCAGGAAGGTCCAGGTGGAGTTCGTGAGTGCCAATCCAACGGGTCCACTCCATATAGGTCATGGCAGGGGTGCTGCTGTTGGTGACAGCCTTGCCAACATACTCAAAATAGCAGGGTTCGATGTTACAAAGGAGTACTATATAAACGACACGGGAAGACAGATGGAGATACTCGGAAGGTCACTCTTTCTGAGGTATAGGGAGCTCCTGGGGGAGAAGGTGGTCTTCCCTGAGGACCATTACAGGGGAGATTACATAAAGGATATAGCCAGGGATATGATAAGTAGATACGGCAAAAAATTCCTCTCCTCATCCGAGGACGAGGTGCTGGATAGATTCACACATTTTGCCATGTCGGTCATACTCGATGGCATAAAGAAGGACCTGAGGGACTTTGGTGTGGACTTTGACAACTGGTACAGTGAGTCGTCCCTTTTTGAGAGGGGTCTTGTCATGGAGACCATAGAGGAACTCAGGAAGATGGGGCTTATTTACCACAGGGATGGTGCGGTGTGGTTCAGGACGACTGATTTCGGTGATGACAAGGACCGTGTACTGATAAAGGCAGATGGCTCCACCACCTATTTTGCCTCTGATATCGCATATCACAGGGATAAACTCGTGCGGGGTTTTTCAACGATAGTCGATGTGTGGGGTGCAGACCATCATGGCTATGAACCGAGGATGAAAGCCCTTTTCAGGGCACTCGGCAGGGATGAGTCAACACTCAGGGTGATATTCATCCAGCTTGTAAGCCTTCTTCGTGGGGGAGAGCCGATAAGTATGTCCACACGCAAGGGTGAATTTGTAACCCTCAGGGAGGTCATGGACGAGGTGGGTAGAGACGCATGCAGGTTCTTCTTTCTCATGAGGAAGGCAGACGCACACCTTGATTTCGACCTTGAACTTGCAAAGAGCCAGGCACCTGAGAATCCTGTCTACTATGTACAGTACTGCCATGCCAGGATAAACAGTATAATGGAATTTGCAGTCTCAAGGGGTGTGGAGGTGCCTGATACGCCAGAAAGAGGGTGTATGGAAAGGCTCGCACTCAAGGAGGAAATTGATATAATAAAGAAGCTCGCAGAATTCGAAGAGGTGATAGAGAGGAGTGCCCTTGATATGGAACCGCACAGGTTGACCTTCTATCTCATGGAACTTGCAGGACTCTTCCATCCCTACTACAACAGGCACAGGGTGGTAACCGATGATGTTCCGCTTACCACTGCAAGGTTATCTCTGTGCAGGGCGGTCATGAAGACCATTGCAAAGGGATTGAACCTTCTCGGTGTATCTGCCCCTGAGAAGATGTAAAGAGGAGACCATGCTCGATGAGATAAACAAAAGGGTAGGGGCTATAAGGGAAAGGATAGTAAAGTTCAGACGGGAGATACACAGGAACCCCGAACTTTCCGGACATGAAAAGCATACCTCCTCCTTTGTTGCTGGTGTACTCGAGGCAAACGATATAGAGGTAAAGAGGGGTATTGCGGGATACGGGGTTGTGGGGG
>WGFF01000351.1 GCA_015492355.1 Deltaproteobacteria bacterium | reverse complement strand
TTGATTACTAATGCCATGTTACACCCTCCTTAGTATCTTTTTCTGGCATCCTTGCCATCCTCACCTTATCCTCCAAGCAGTGTTAGTGCCACCTGGGGCAGGAAGTTCGCCTGTGCAAGTACAGACACTCCAGCCTGTACCATTATCTGGTTCCTTGTAAAGACCGCAGTCTCGTAGGCAAAGTCAGCATCCCTGATCCTCGATTCAGCCGCCTGGAAGTTAGTGAACGTTACCTGGAGGTTGCTTAACGCAGCACTCAACCTGTTCGATGTTGCACCATAAATAGCCCTTGCATCGTTCACAGTCTTAAGGGCTGAACTGATCCTTCCAAGGGCTGAGAGCGCCCTTGCCTGAGTAGATATACTCTTCAGAGAGGAAGCGTTGAAACCAAGGGCTGTTAGGGTAAGTGAGTTGAGTGATACTGTAAGCTTATGGTTTGAATCGTTCTTGAAACCGATGAAAAGGGAAAGATTGCTTACAGAACCGTTCAGAAGTTTCTTTCCACCGAACTCGGTACTCTGGGCTATCCTCTCGATCTCGTCTATGAGTTTCTTGTACTCATCATTGTAGTAACTCCTTGTGGAGTCATCAAGGGTTCCCTGTGAAGCACTCGCGGCAAGCTCACTCATCCTCGTAAGAATGTTGGTTATCTGCTCAGCCGCCTTGTCACTTATCTCCATAGCACTGATACCGTCATTTGCATTCCTCATCGCTGCCTGGATCATCCTGGACTGGCTCCTCAACTGGTCAGCCCTCGCAAGTCCAGCTGCATCGTCAGAGGCACTGTTCACCCTGTAACCGGATGACAGCCTCTGAACACTTATCTTTAACTGGGAGTTGGTTACAGAAAGGTTCCTCTGGGCAATAAGTGACGCTATGTTTGTATTGATTACTAATGCCATGTTACACCCTCCTTAGTATCTTTTTTCTGGCATCCTTGCCATGTGAGATCAAACGGTAATCTGCCCTGTATTTCCTTTTTACACCTCCTTCCCGGGCATGGTAGTATACCACTGATCTCTTAATCTTATTATCGACAGGGGGTTGAAAAACTTTAGGTAAGGTGGTAAGTGCTCATATCGAGCCCTGGCGTGGTAACTTCCTGTGAAAGACTATCCATCTTTAGTTTATCCAGTACGTCCGTAACCTACTGAGGGGATGGGTCTCGAAGCCGACATGCAAAAAACAGGCATCCATTTCAGCACATCGGATGGAATCTAAAACTCCCTGGAATGGAATATCCGCCTCTCCATACTCTCAAGATGGGCAAGAAGTTCGTATTCGAGAAGATCAGCCATGAGTACAGTATCCCCACATGAAAAGGCGTTCCTGAGTTTTTCCATATATTCGAGTATAGGTGCGTAATAAGGGGCTGGATTCTCTTTGAATATCTTGATACCGTATCTCGTTCCACCCTCTATGAGGGAGTTCATGGTCTTTACAATCTCGTTAAGCCCCTCAAAGATGGTAGATATGTCCTTTTCTACATCTATATTTCCGCTCCTCAGTTCCTTAACCACACCGCTTATCTTCCTCTTTATCAGATTGATGTATTCCTGAACAATGTTGAGACCCTCCATCGCAATGGTATCGACAGTGGTTGTAACAAGACGTATCTCCCTGTATTTGTAAATGGAGTTGTCCATTATCTCCCTGTCCCTCCAGCCCTCGATCTTTTCCCCATCCACCCACAGCTCAAAAACAAAAGACCTCATGGGCTTGAGTTCCTTCTCCACCGCCTGGACAAGGTCTCCTATGGTTGAGTCCCTGTCCACATCCTCATAATCGAGTAAGGTGCCATCTAAATATATATCCGTCATATTGTATATCCCTTATATGTGCTCAATGTCCTGTCAGTGCTACCTTTCTGTATTCCCGCCCTTCCACAGGCTTGAGTCTCCTGATGGTATCCTTACCTTCATCAATAAGAGGCACTAACTTACCACATACATCACGGATTGCTGTGTAAGAATGTACCATGGTATCTATATCCTTTTTAAACCGTTCTTCCTCATCATCTATCGTATCCCTCAGGTACTTCTTGAGTTCGAAAGTATACTCGCTCAATGCCTCCCATATAAAACTCACATACCTTGTCTTATCGAAAAGCCGTTCCTCCAGTCTCTTTATCCTTGCGAGATTCTTCTGGAGTTCAAGGCTCATACCCTTTCTTTCAACCGTCCTCTTCATCGAACGTGCCTCTTTGAGTATATCCGTTGCAAGCCTCTGTATCCTCTTTATATCCTTTTCCATATCATTAAAAGACCCTGAAAGTCCATCATAATCTATAGGCGGTCTGCTACTTTCTGCCTCCTGGATAATCTCCTCTACAGGCTTTGAAGATACGATGAAATTATCTATAACCTCTTTAAGTGTTGTATGCTCCATTCCCTCTATATACGCCCCCCCTTCTGTTGCGTTTATCACCTTTACCGATGCCTTCTCTTTGTTCAACTCTCTCATGTAGTCTTCGAACCATTTATGAAATGTAACCCAGTCGTACTTAGAAGGAACGGGTCTGCCGTTCACACCCTTGAGCCACAGGAGCTTGAAACTTACGGTATAACTCTTGGTATCAGCGATATGTCTCTCTCTTATATGCACCTCGTTCTTCTTGGTATCGAGGACTATATTCTGATCCACGTACACACAGCCATCTGCATGTGTAGTGCCCTCGCCAAAGGCAAGGTCCTGTCCTATGAACACTATGGGATTACATCCCAGCATTATCCCCATATCCAGGGCTGTGGTGGTTACACTCCCGCCTGCCAGGGCAAGATAGTCACTGCCCCAGAATTTTGCCTGTTTGATGCTCAGCTCAACAAAGCCATTGAAATAGACGAACTTGCCCTTTGTATCCCTTTTAAACATATTGGGATGGGATATCTCTCCAAGGAGAAGCCTTATCCTTCTGTCCTCTTCACCATAGGTGAAATATGCTGGCAGATCCGTCTTCTCCGCAGATATTACAAAATCTGGTACAACCCCATACCTTACAAGGGGTCTATATGCTGTGGCTGCTGCGATTATAAGGGCTTTGCCTTTTATATCCCTGAGTAGATGGGCGTTCTTTTTAAGGGAAGGGCCCGCACCAACTATGATCAGGGGTATATCTCTGAAGCGACCCCTGAGGGTATCGACAGGTGGATATTTCTGAAAGAAAGGAAGATTGGAAAAATAGTTGCTGAGCCAGCTGAATCTTGAGCTTATCTCTGTTACAAGACCGGTCATGTTGATGATGTGAACATTCTGTATCTTGTTTAAAAATTCCTTGACCTCTTCCGGGAAGGTTACCCTGTAGGGAAGGGGTTGATAGGTCAGGAGATCATCAAGTCCTTCGGTACTGGTTCTCACTGTATTTATAAAGGTATTCATATCACAGAATAGATAAACATGGTCTTCAGAGAGTATATCTGAAATATCTATATTCTCAAGCACCCCCTTCAGTATTTCAAGACTCGGCTCGTAAACGATAATCTTCTTCTTTCCCTCCCTCACCAGCGCCCTCAGAAGGTAGGCACATCCCATACCGAAGAGAAGCACCCAGTCCGAATCCTTTGAAAGTATCTCCTCTGTCTGGATTGCGATCTCCTTCCACGGATCATAAATACTGTGAAAGTAACGACCACGATACCTAAAAGTGAAGTCCCCTGACTTTGTGCGTTCAATCTCTACAGCCTTTATATCCTCTCTCTTAAGCCTTTCTGAAAGTTCCTTGTTCTTCTTTGCTATAGCCTTAAGATTCTTTTCCAGTATATTCATAAAACCCTCCCTCGCTACCACAGGACTGGATATTCTCCGCCGAGATACGGAAGGTTATACGATTATAACCCCGCCATACCCAGTATGCGGTATCGTCTATCTCGCCTATGGAATGGTATACACGCAGGAAAAACTTCTCATCCACCTCTCTGAAGTGGAGAAGAGGCACAGAATAGAGTAAAGCCTTATTCGTAGCGATGGTTACTGCCTTTTGTTCATCACCTATCCTCAGCCAGCCCTCTGTTGCTCCAAGACACCCTGAAGCAGAAACCCTCTGGCTTACAGGCTCATCATGACTGACCTTATGTCCAGAAAGATAGAACCTCTCTGGCACCATCCCACCGTTTACAGTCTCATACCAGAGATGTTCTCTCCTGAATGCATCGGATATAAAGGTAAATATACCAAGCCTCAGTGAAGATGCAAGGAGCCCATCCACCTTGAGTCGATAGGTAAGGATGAGCACAGGTTCGATCCTGGATATGGTATATTCCTTCCAGAGGGTCCCTATATCCATCGGTATCTGTACTGTTATTTTGATATTCCCATCCTCCTCATCTATAACAGGCGAGACCCTGCCCAGATCCGTGGTCTTTTTACCATCCCTTGCTATATGTATCAGGTGACCGCTGAAGAAATCCGCACCGAGATGTATGTCTTCATAATATCCATGCGGTAGTGTACCTATAAGTGGAATGGACGATACCTGCGGAAAGACGAGGGACCTTATGGAAAAGCCCTTATCCTCTATGAACTCAACATCTACCTGTGGGGTTGTAACCTTAAGCCCACCCCTGATAGGTAGAACCGCAGATGAGTCCCCTGTGGCAATGCAGGTAGTATGGGATGTAAGGGGTAGTGCCCTTTCGGAGACGACAATACCGGATGGTGAACCTACTATCTGCCCACACAATGCCATCCTTTTAATCCCCTTATTAGTGGTCTTACCCTCCAAAAGCCTTTCTGTCTCTACCTTCATCCATCCCATAAGGTTTCTCAGGCGCAGGAATTTTTCATCAATGGTATTTGTCCTGAAATCACTCCCCCAGAGCTCACACAGAACCTCCCTGAAATTCCACAGGGCATTATCATCTATTCTCCCATCGAGGTCTTTAAGGTTCCTGTAAAGACTGTAGCAGGCTGTATTGATATGCACATTGTCCCTGCCAGAGACAGCCCATCTTATGGGATTGTATTTTTCCTGTTTCTTGCAGACAAGGGGGGTTTCAGGGGATTCAAGACTCAGTTCGTTATAAGCCACCCCTTCTCCACTGAAGAGTTCAAACACCCTGGCAGGACTTACAAGCCCAATCCTTCCATCACCTGCTACCCTCTTGAAAACCTCCTTCATGTAGTTATGCTCCCCGTCCCTCCTTGTCCCCTCACCTGGCCTGTAACCAAACACCTCGGCATCATTACCATACATCACAAAAGCCCTTTCGCAATCACCATCATAATGGGAAAGGATAAACCCTGTATATTCATCAAGGGATAATTCCCTGTGGATACACCTCTGGAACTTCTGGAAGGCAATGGAATGGTTCCACAGGATATCTATATCTCCACTATACCCTTTAGCCCTCTGTGGATAATACATAAATTCCCTTGGATAGTGGTTGTATCTATAACAGTTGCTCCAGTCCATGACAATAGCCCTGTAGCCAGCACCTTTGAATATATCTACAAGCCCTTTTGAGAAGGTCTGTTCGTTTACCAGGGCTATATCAGGTACCCTACCGAGGAGTTTTCTGTAGTAGCGGTTTCCTATCTCAAGATTCCAGTTGTTTACATCCGCGGGTACAAGGGGCATTATTATCTGAGAGTAGCCTGAGCCAATAAATTCACACCTTCCATCCATCCATAGTTCTGATAATCTCTTTATGAATGATGGGTCCCTTCGCTCTATCTCCTTAAGGGTATATGCTGTAGCCTCTATACCGAGTGGGATACCTCCTTCTATAATCTCAAGAAGGGGCCAGTAGCACTCCTCTATAATAAGAGGATAGTCATCCTCTGGTATCAAGGAGAAGGCGAGATTTAGATGGAATATGTTGTAAAGATAGAGTCTGGACATCTAAAATCCCTCTAAAGGTTCATACAGGTACTGTTTCAATATGTATTGAATCAATAACCTCCTCTGCCCTTTTGACCGCCTCCTGACTGGTTCTTCCCTCGGTTATTACAAATCCAGCACGTTTGGTATGGTCGGTAACAGGTTCTACAATATCACCAGGTTTCACAAAAAAGCCAAGCCTGTGTATCCATGGTACACAGGAGGATCTTTCCTTTCCCTTTATTGATACCACCCTGCCAGGCTCTGGAAAGAAATATCTTATGGCAACTCCCTTTCTACCGTTCACTCTGAGTTCTTCTTCTGTGACCTCATCACCAAGGGCTATCTTTATTGCTATGCCTACCATATCAACGCCTGTTGCCAGGGGTATCTGGTCCGTTGCAAACCATCCACCAGAGAGCCTTGTAGCCATCTCTATGACCCTTGGCCCATCCCCTGTAAGAACGATGTCACCTTTTACAGTGCCACGCTTCACCCCCAGATTACGTCCTGCATTCTCGGCAAGTAGGCTTACAGAATGCATCTCATCCTCAGAGAGCCCAGAGGGCTGTTGTCCACCGTTTTCTATGATATATGGGGCAAAACGTTCGAGGTATTCGTAGTTTCTATCAGAAAAACCCGGTGTAAAGGTATGACCGTTAAGGATCACAGACTCTGTGCTTATCTGTTGCCCCTCAAGGAACTCTTCCACCATCACACGTCCTGTTGGTGAATATGTACGGGAATAATGGTATGCCCAGTGTAGGTCAACCCCAGGGATGAGCCTCAAAACCCCCCTTGCACCACGGCTGTCAACGGGTTTGAGCACAAGGGGAAGCCCTCTTTTCCGCACTATATCCTCAAGGTGTGCTGGAGACTCAACCGGGCTGAACCACGGTACAGGTATACCTGACTCAACAAAATGCTCCTTCATAGCGAGTTTGTCCATAGCCATACGGGCTGTCTCAACGGGTATGCCTGGCAATCCCAGCTCCTCTGCCACTGCTGCCACTGTAAGGGGTACATCAGATGCTATACACATAACACCATCTATAGGACGTACACTGCGATGATACTTTTTGGCTACATCCACAGTCCCGCCAACATCGTATGTATCCACAACAACCCTGTCGTCAGCCTCTTGAAAACCTGGGGCATCAGGGTCTCTATCACTCACAACCACATAAAGCCCCATCTTCTTTGCACGCCTTATACCAGGAAGGGCCTCTATACCACCACTTACTATCCAGAGTGTCCTCATCCAAAATACATCCCACCGTTTACGTTTATAGTCTGCCCTGTAATATAACCTGCAGAGTTGCCTGCAAGGAACAGTACCACCTCAGCCACCTCCTCAGGGGTTGCTATCCTTCCAGCAGGAATCTGGCGCACCTTGTCCTGTCCATCAGGTCTTTTGAGTTCAGCCTCTGCCATACCTGTACCAACCAGCCCAGGAGCCACTGCATTAATCGTTATACCGTATCTACTGTAGACACTGGCAAGGGATCTTGTTAGCCCTATAAGTCCAGCCTTCGAGACCGCATAATGTATCTGGTTGACACCACCCCATTGTCCACCTATGGATGATATATTTATAATCCTTCCCCATCCTCTACTCACCATATCAGGCAATATCTCCTGACAGCATATAAAAGGACCACGCAAATTCACGGTCATCATCCTGTCCCAGTCCTCATCCGTAATGGTATCGAAGGATTTTTCCTGTGCAATGGCTGCATTGTTGACGAGTATATCCACATAGCCCAGCTCAGATCTTACTATATCTATAGTCTGCCTTATACTACTACGCTCCTCCATGCGCATGCACAGAGCCATTGCATTACCCCCTTTTGAAACTATCTCTTTCACAACACCTTCGGCAAGGGCGCTCTTTTCCCTGTATGTAAGCACCACAGAGGCACCTTCACGAGCCAGAACAGTAGATATGACTCTGCCGATACCTCTACTACCTCCGGTAACCAGTGCAACCCTACCTTTCAAGTGTGCCATACTACATCCCCCTGTAAACCCACTCTATCCCAAGGATGCTATCTTACCCTTACCCCTCTTTTTTTGTCTTAAAACTATCTTGACAGCCTCTTCAATAGCCTTATCATGGAGTCCATACTTTATAGCTAGAGCCTCCGGCTCACCTGATTCTGCGAATCTGTCATTTATACCCACCATCTTCATCGCCACAGGGCAGTTCTCCACAACCACCTCTGCAACCGCAGAGCCGAGTCCACCCATGATGTTATGATCCTCTGCTGTTACTATAGCACCTGTCTTGAGGGCTGAGTCTACAATGATCTCTTTATCTATGGGCTTGAGTGTGGACATGTTCACAACCCTGCAGGATATGCCTTCTTTATAGAGTCTTTCAGCTGCCTTAAGGGCCCTGTGAACCATAACACCTACTGCAATTATAGTTGCATCTGTACCTTCAGCCAATATACCCCCCTCTCCCAGAACGAACCTTACATTCTCGTCAAAGATTTCTGGTACAGGACTCCTCCCGGTGCGCATATACACAGGTCCCTCTGTATCCAGAACAACAGGGAGCGCCTTTTTAAGTTCATAGGGGTCTGCTGGAGATACTATCTTGAAATTTGGTATCGCCCTGTATATAGCAATATCCTCTATTGCCTGATGGGTTGGTCCATCAGGACCAACATCGATCCCAAGGTGACTTGCAACCACCTTTACATTGAATCTCGGATAGGCAATGGAGTTCCTTGCCTGTTCTACCGCACGCATGGATGCAAATACTGCATAGCATGTAACTATGGGTATTATACCGGCTGTAGAAAGCCCTGCTGCCACAGAGATCATGTTCTGCTCTGCTATACCGCACTGTATGAAACGTTCAGGGAAGGCGTCCCTGAAACTGGCGGTACCTGTACCACCAGCCACATCCGCATCGAGCACAACAAAATCTGTCCTTTCCTGTGCCAGCTCAACGAGTGCCTCACCAAAGGCATCCCTCATGGTCCTCATAGTTCTAACTCCTCACCGCCACATTCCCTGAGGGCACGTACCCTGTCCTCCCCTCTTGGGGCAAGGCTTCCGTGCCATCTGGGATTACCTTCCATAAAGGATATACCCTTACCTTTTACCGTATGGGCAACTACAATAGATGGTCTGCCCTTTATCATACGGGCTCTACCAAATGCACTGGCTATATCACCAAAATCGTGTCCATCTATCTCCATAACATACCATCCAAACGCCTTGAACTTATCCACAAGTGGCTCTAAAGAAGTCACATTCTCGCAGAGATCATCACTCTGAAGTTTATTGTAGTCCACCACTGCCACAAGGTTATCGAGTCTGTGATGGGAGCCAAACATCATTCCCTCCCATATCTGCCCCTCGTTAAGCTCCCCATCGCCCAGAAGTACGTATACCCTGAAATCATAGCCTGCAAGTCTTCCACCAAGGGCACAACCGAGTGCAAAGGAAAAACCCTGTCCGAGTGAACCAGAGTTGAACTCAACACCTGGGGTCTTGAGTCTATCAGGGTGGCCCTGAAGCATCGCATCTATATGTCTCAATCTCTTGAACTCTTTGATATCAAAAAAACCCTTTTGAGCGAGTACCGCATAGAGAGCCATACAGGCATGCCCTTTTGAAAGTATAAATCTATCCCTTCCAGGGTCCTTAAAATTATCCACTGAAAAATTCATCTCTCTGTGAAATAGATAGGTAATCAACTCAACCGCTGAAAGGGCACCACCAGGATGCCCTGATCCAGCATAACAGTTCATGGTTATGATATATTTTCTAATCTCACGTGCCTTCTCAGCGAGTTCTCTTTCTGCGGGCATCTTCTATCCCCCTTGTTCTTGATTCCTCCAAAGCGTTTCTGATATCTTAAAGCCAGTAAAAGTACATAGAATCCCCATATACCATTCCTTGTAAATACCTCCTTAAGAAGTGTCTTGAGTGGTTTTACCTTTTTGCGCCCCAGTGCTACGAATCTATCCGCCTCGATAATGCACTTTATCCATCGAGGAGAAAACTCCTTTGTTCTGATAACCGCACCGTGAGTGGTAAGGTCTTCTATACGCAGTTCCTTTATGGCACCTGTCTCTATTCCCTCCCTGTATACATCTGTAGCAGGATAGGGTCTTAATGTATTCATTCCAACCATATCAAGCCCAAGGTCGTTTGCGTATCTTATGGTATCCAGTATATCCTCCTTTGTCTCCCCAGGAAAGCCTATTATAAAAAAACCCCTGGTCTTTATTCCCCGTTTTTTCACCTCATCAGTTAGTTCCTTTGCCTTCCTGAGATTTAAAGGTTTGCGGACTATTCTCTTCAGAACATCCTGATTCCCAGATTCGTATGCCATTGCAAGACTGTAACAGCCGTTTTCAGCCATCGTCCTGATATCTTCCTTCCTGAGGGTAAACAATGCAATACCATTTGGGGTGGTCCATTTGATACCGAGTTGTCCCAGCCCCTTTACTATCTTCATGAATCGTTCCCTCTTAAGACTGATGTTTTCATCTATAAAATGTATCTCCTCTATGTTGTATCTGTCCTTAAGCATTGCTATTTCATCGAGTACATTTTCTGCGCTTCTGAATCTTGTATTTCTGCCCCACATATTATGGGCAGAGCAGAAGGAACACCTGAAGGGACATCCACGTGATGTCAGAACTGTGGTAAATCTTCTGCCAGAGGTCATGCCAAAGCCCTTACGCTGATAGTTATCGATATTTATAAAATCCCTATCCGGTATGGGCAGTTCATCAAGGTCTTCAATGTAGGGATTCTGAACAACACCACTCCTGATACCCTCTCTGGCTACCTGGAGCATACTGCGTTCCCCTTCATTCCTTACGACCACATCTACATACCCATCCCTCAGCACATCTTCATGGAACACTGTGGGATATATTCCACCCATCACGGTCGTTATACCTGGATCGGTCTCCTTTACGAGTCTACATACATGGTGAGCCATCTTGTGATTGAAAAAGAATATACAACTCACCCCCACAATGTGGGGCTTAAAATCCTCTATCCTTTTTACTATCTCATCATCTCCCAGACCTACTCTGATCTTCTTCCTGTTATAAACCGTTCTTTCATCATATCCTCTCTGGAAACAATCGAGTACCTGAACATCGTACCCAGCCTCTTTCAGAACAGTAGCCATGTAGATGAGTCCAAGAGGTGGCTCAAGGTCCAGCTCTCCCCTCACCTCAGAGCGATCCCTCAATTGCGGAGGCTCTATGAGCATAATCCTTTTCATAACAGTTAAACCTTCTTTGTTATGTGTGTCGATGTATTGCAGAACTTACATATATTGAGCATCCTTCTGTTCATAACATTTTTACGAAACCTCACGTATTCTCTACTATCCCATATACTATCCAGTCCCTTCTCTATACAATTACCGAACCTGTACTTGCCGTGGACATCAAAACAACATATAACTACATCTCCATCGACTGTTATTACACAATTCTGTATCTCTGGACATGTGCCCATATCCTTGAGTATAAGCCTTCCATCGTCTGTCCTCTTGTATCTTGCAACATCATCCTCTACGAAATATTCTTTTACCTCTTCTATATATTCTATGTTGTCAGTGTCCTGGAAGACGAGCAGGGTCTTTGTATATCCGTTGTCTACCCCTATATCCTCGCATAATCTTCTAAAGAGCGGTATCTCGTCTCTATTCTTACTCGTAACAACAAATTGCATCTCAACGAATGGTTTTGTCAGTCCGGCCTCCTTTCTTCTCTCCACCAGACACCGTATGTTATTCACAACCCTGTCGAAGTCACCTCCCCTTCTTACATCCTCGTAGGTCTTTTTTGTTGCGCCGTCGAAAGATACTATGAATCTGTCGAGTCCTGACTCAATCATCTCCTCTATCCTTGCAGGTGTTAGTAACATTGCATTACTATGTATTACTACAGGTATCTCATGTTCACTGAGATAACGCACCATCTTGAATATATCCTTATTCATCAGAGGCTCACCGCTATAGGTAAAGCATATCTGAAAGTTGAACCTGCCGTATATGTGATCTATAATCCTCTTGAAGCTATCGAGGCTCATATATCTGGTATTACGACTTTCTGTAACCTCCTCCCCCTCTATGTAACACGGACAGAACACACACCTCAGATTACATAACGGTGTAACCTCTATGAATATAGAGCGTGGATATCTGAGATTTTCCCTTAAATACCTTGAAAGGTATTCCTTGTATCTATTGTATTCGTTCATCTTATATTGACCTCAATGGGCTCTTTTTTTTCGAATGATATGGTATAGCATCTTACATCATAGTTACTCCTTTCACCGCCCTTTATCCGTGCTCTACACAGTGCCCTATCAATTATCCTCTCCTCAAGCAGTGACTCATCCAGCACACCATCATACCTGTATCTGAGATATGCCTCCATCGCCCTTATATTAATAGCACCAGGGATAATATGGAGAAACCCCATCTCCCCATGGAACCTTGGCGCAAACTCAAGTAGATACAGCCTCTTTCCATCAAAAAGAAAATCTGCCTTTACAGGGCTTGTATGCACGTCGAGATACTTGCAGAACCGCTCCATTATGGAATAAGCCTCTCTCTGGACTTCCTTCGGCAGCAGGGTGGGACATCTTATCTCACTTTGAACAAAATACTCTCCCTTTTCCACAAATGCCCTGTCCACTATCCCGCAGGGATAGAATCTTCCTTCCACAACAAGGCCATTCACATCATGGGACGAACCTTCTATATATTCCTCTACAACAAGTATTCTTTCTTCTGTAAGTTCACCGCACTCTTTGATGGCATCACGCAGAGTGTCTTCAGATGATACCTTTTTAATCCCAAGACTACTTCCGAGATCAACCGCCTTTACAACCACACTCCCTCTGCCAATGGCTCTGTAAGCATCCATAGCCTCCTTTTCATTCGATACCACATATCCACGTGTAAGTGGCATCCCAGCACCCTCTGCAATTTTTCTAAAAATGTGTTTATACTCGGATGCAAGTCCCATAATCAGAGGGAACCCTTGTAAGCCCATTGTCTCATTTATAACCCCAACACTCAAATTTATATCGGTTCCAGAATAGGCACAACATACACCATGCCTTAAAGCTATCTTTGCCAATGTCTCAATATCCTTTGCCGATACATTGTAGTTGTAATCTCCATATTTTAACCCTTCAGCCTCTGGATTGATATCTGTTACAACCACCCTGTAGCCCATACTACGTGCCATCTCTATTATAGGTACATTGGGCTTGCTCGCACCTATAAGCATGAAGGTCTTTTCCCCAAGGCTTATCATTCCCTCTCTCCGTATACTATAAATTCCCTTCCGATTCTGTTTTCCATGAAAAAGTCGTATAGCCTTTTGATAAAGTCGTTCATCTCACCATCGAGAAGATTCATCTCAAGATTCTTTCTCATGGCATGTACCTTTCTCCCCACACTCTCGTTACCCACATAATTCTCACCCATAAGTAAGAACAACTC
>WGFF01000350.1 GCA_015492355.1 Deltaproteobacteria bacterium | reverse complement strand
GGAGAAGCCACATATAATGATGAAAAAAGAACATTCCAGAGATGGCATGAGGAATTAAAAGGAGGTAAATCTAAATACGAGAAGGAAAGGATAAAAAGAAGGGCTCAGAAACGCCGATGGGAGTCCAAGAAGGGCTAAGGTTTTAATAGACTTAAAAAAGATAGACAGGGAACTGATCTGTCGTGTTGAGTTTTAAAAACGGAGGGAATATATTATGGAAGAAGTAAATCTCTCTGCCACACCGAGGCAGGAACTGGGAAGTAAGCCTGCAAAGAGGTTGAGAAGAAATGGCAGGATACCAGCTGTACTTTATGGTCCAGGGATAAAGGATGCCATACCGCTTGCCCTTGATAGAAAGGAGCTCGACAGGATAATGCACGTGATAGCGGATGAGAATGTGCTCGTGAACCTTACCATAGAGGGTGAGGACAGGCCCAGGAAGGCGATGTTCAAGGATATAGCCTTCCATCCTGTGGAGGATACGGTCCAGCATATCGATCTACTCGAGGTGCTCATGGATCACAAGGTGGTCGTTGAGGTACCACTCCATTTCGTGGGCAGGTCAGAAGGTGTTGCATCCGGGGGACTGCTTCAGGTGGAGGCAAGAAGGCTCAGGGTGGAGTGCCTTCCTGTCCATATACCAGAGCACATTGAGGTGGATGTAACCTCCCTGCGCATAGGTCAGTCCCTCCATGTAAAAGACCTCAAACTTCCAGAAGGTCTAAAGGCAAAGGAGAATCCCGATCTTACCATTGTTGCGGTTCTTGCACCAAAGGTCGAGGCAGAGGTAGTACGTGCAGAAGAAGCAGAGGCCCCTCAGGAGGAGAAGGCAGAGGGATAGAACAGGGATTGACCTATAGTTGGTTTCTGTGACCACAGGTTCGGATGATAGGGGGTTGTTCCTGATCGTGGGGCTGGGCAATCCAGGGTCCCGATACGCATGTACAAGGCATAACGTGGGATTTATGGTCATAGACCATCTTGCAGGGACCCATGGCATAGAATGTAACAGGGTCGGCTTTTCAGCCCTCTGGGGTGAGGGGACCATCGCTGGAAAGAGGGTCCTTCTCTTCAAACCCCAGACCTTTATGAATCTGAGCGGAAGGGCGGTCTGTGAGATTGCCCATGAGTTCGGGATTCCGCCATGTTCGATGGTCGTTGTCTATGATGATTGTGATCTGCCCTTTGGAAGGATAAGGATAAGGAGAAGGGGTGGAAGCGGGGGACACAGGGGTGTGGAGTCGATTATAGATTTTTTGGGCACTGAGGACTTCCCCAGGGTACGTATCGGGATAGGTAGACCGGTGGGGGGAGATATTACCGAATATGTCCTCAGTCCCTTTGAACCAGAGGAACAAAAAACCCTCAAGGATATACTTGAAAGAATTGATCGCGCCATAGAGGTAGTTGTGGCTGAGGGTGTTGAATGTGCCATGAACAGGTTTAACGAATCGAAAGGGTAAGACCATTTTTAAAAGGGAAGACCAGAGCCCTATCCCGGCTTGAACCCCTTTTAAGGTCCTTGGGCTTGATGCCTTCTGGGAAAGGGAAAAAACTTACGAAAGGAGTACATAATGGAGACGGTAAAGTTTCTTGCGCCTCTACTTGCCATTGGCGGGCTTGTGATGTCAGTCATGATCTATAATTACATCGGTAGACAGCCGGATGGCAATGAGCGGATGAGGGAGATAGCCGCGCTCATCCATGATGGTGCCATGGTGTATCTCAAGAGGCAGTACGGGATACTGCTGGTGTTTATAATTGCTGTTTCTGTTGTGCTCACGGTGTTTATAAATCTCTCCACTGCCTTTGCCTATATAGGTGGTGCTGTTTCGTCCATGCTTGCGGGCTTTTTTGGTATGCAGTCTGCAACGAGGTCGAACGTGAGGACAGCGGAGGCTGCAAGGAGATACAAGCCTGATACAGCAAAATCCCTCTCCATCGCCTTTCTCGGTGGCTCTGTGATGGGTCTTTCTGTGGCGAGTCTGGGTCTTCTGGGGGTGGGTATTGTGTTCATTCTCTACGGAAAACCTGAGACTGCTGCCATTATAAACGGCTATGCCATGGGTGCATCCACCATCGCCCTCTTTGCCAGGGTGGGTGGCGGGATATACACGAAGACCGCTGATGTGGGTGCTGACCTTGTGGGCAAGGTCGAGGCTGGTATACCAGAGGATGACCCCAGGAATCCAGGTGTCATAGCGGACAACGTGGGCGACAATGTGGGTGATGTTGCTGGTCTCGGTGCGGATATATTCGAGTCCTATGTGGGCTCAATGGTAGCATCCATAGCCATAGGTGCCACTGCCATAGCAGGCACAAAGACAGCATCCCTGGGCAGTTCTGCATCCCTTATGTTGCTCCCGGTGGCACTCGCAATGGTTGGATTGATAGCCTCTGTAATAGGCATACTCGCCATGAAGATACTGGAAAATTACGATCCTGCCGCAGCGCTCCGTAACGCAACACTGATCTCTGCCTTTCTGTTCCTTATCTTCGGTTTCTTCACCATAAAGCTTGTAGGTGTAAAGACAGGGGTCTTCTGGGCTGTGGTTGCAGGATGTCTGAGTGGTATGGCAATAGGATTCATAACCGAATACTATACATCGAGTAGCCCCATAAGGAGGATAGCAGAGGCGAGCCAGACCGGTCCAGCAACCAATATCATTACCGGTATGGCTGTGGGGCTTGAAAGCTGTGCCCTCCCTGTTATTGCCATATGTGCGGCTATATTCGTATCCAATTACTTTGCTGGTATCTATGGCATAGGCATAGCAGCAGTGGGTATGCTCGCAACAACAGGTATCATAATGAGTGTGGATGCCTATGGTCCCATTGCCGACAACGCAGGCGGTATATCCGAGATGAGTGAGCTCGGAAGTGACGTACGTGCCATAACAGACAGCCTCGATGCACTGGGTAACACGACCGCTGCCATAGGTAAGGGATTTGCCATAGGCTCTGCAGCACTCACCGCCCTTGCGGTCTTTACCGCATACGCACAGACCATATCGAGCAAGCTCAATAAACCCTTTGAGATAATCATCACAGACCCTTCTGTTGTCATAGGGCTTCTCATAGGCGGTATACTTCCGTTCCTCATAGGTGCACTCACCATGACGAGTGTGGGTAAGGCAGCCTACAAGATGGTGAACGAGATAAGGAGACAGTTCCGCGAGATACCGGGTCTACTGGAGGGTCGTCCAGGGGTCAAGCCTGATGTGGCAAGGTGTGTGGACATATCCACAAGGGCTGCACTTAAGGAGATGATACTGCCCGGGGTGGTGGCTGTGGCTGCACCTGTTGTGGTCGGGTTCATACTCGGACCAAGGGCGCTCGGTGGCATGCTCGCAGGTGCGACTGTTGCAGGGGTACTTCTGGCACTCCTCATGGCAAATGCAGGGGGTGCATGGGACAATGCAAAGAAGTTCATAGAAAAGGGCAACCTCGGTGGCAAGGGCTCTGAGGCACACAAGGCAGCAGTGGTGGGTGATACCGTTGGAGACCCCTTCAAGGATACATCCGGTCCTGCAATGAATATCCTCATAAAGCTCATGAGTATTGTGTCCCTGGTGATAGCACCTCTTCTTATATAGATTTTCTCTGAGTGGAAACCATAAGGGTGAAGAACACACCCGTGTTTCCACTCAGACTTCCCTTCTAAAAGACCGAAGAATCCCAGAGGATGGGGGGGTCTTGAGTTTTCTGAAAGATGGGTCTTAACTGTGGTATAGTGGGGCTTCCCAACGTGGGCAAGTCCACCATATTCAATGCCCTTACCTCCCAGAAGGTAGAATCATCGAACTATCCCTTCTGTACAATAGAGCCCAACACAGGTATTGTCCCCCTCAGGGACGAGAGACTCCAGAGGATAAGAGATCTTGTAAAGCCGAAGAAGGTCACACCTACGTACATGGAGTTTGTTGATATAGCGGGGCTTGTAAGGGGTGCGAGCAAGGGAGAGGGGCTGGGCAACCAGTTCCTTGCACATATAAGGGAGGTGGATGCCATAGCCCATATAGTCAGATGCTTTGAGGACCCGCAGGTGGTACACGTATCAGGCAGGATAGACCCCGAGGGGGATATGGAGACAGTAAATACAGAGCTCCTCCTTGCGGATATCGAATCCATCGAAAGAAGGCTTGAGAGGATGGAAAAACTCGCAAGGATAGGTGACAGGGAGGCAAGTAGGCTATGTGAGAGGCTCAGGGTAGTAAGGAAGGGGCTCAACAGAGGGATACCTGCAAGGAGGATTGTGGAGGAGGATGATGAGGAGGCTTTAAGGGGGCTCTTTCTCCTTACACAGAAGCCTGTGATATACGTGGCAAATGTGGGTGAGGACGATATAAAAGGTAAATCCCCCTGTGTGGAGACAGTAAGAAGGAAGGCTGAGGAGGAAGGGGCAGGGTTTGTTGTGATATGTGGCAAGATGGAGGCAGAGATAGTGGAGCTTCCAGAGGAGGAAAGGGAGGTCTTTTTGAAGGACCTGGGGCTTGAGGAGATGGGGCTTGAAAGACTCGCCCATACGGTCTACCGGCTCCTCGGGCTTATAACCTTCTTTACCATTGTGAGGGATGAGGTACGGGCATGGACTGTAAAGGAAGGGACGAATGCACAGAAGGCAGCAGGATGTATACACTCGGACATGGAGCGTGGTTTCATAAGGGCAGAGGTTGTAAGTTACGAGGACTTCGTCCGTCATGGCTCTGAGAGTGCGTGCAGGGAGAGAGGGGTTTTAAGGACAGAGGGCAGGGATTATATCGTAAGGGACGGGGATATAATCCACTTCAGGTTCTCTGTGTAGATGGTACAGGGTCTTAAAAAAGGTAATGGGTCATCAAATCGGACCTGAATTTTTGTTGTG
>WGFF01000349.1 GCA_015492355.1 Deltaproteobacteria bacterium | reverse complement strand
GAGATAGATCATGGAAGGGCAGGGAATTTTTATATCTCTATTATTATGGGCAGTATGACAGGCTTTCTATCCAGTGACCTGTTGAAGAACTTTCTCAGTGCGCGCCGTATCTCCTCTTTCACCTCAAGTGGGTCTGTCTTGGCTTCGACGTTTATACTGCCCAGTGTATCTATCACTATTGTCTTTGCCTTTTCCATGAGCTCCCCGCCTGTCTGCTCGAAGACCACGCCTCTGGATATTATATCAGGTCCGTATATCAGTTCTCCTGTCCTTTCGTTCAGTGCGGTTATCACCACCACCATGCCGTCCTTGGAGAGGTGGATTCTATCCTTTAGTACCATCTCACTCACATCGCCCACACCCTTACCATCGACAAATACCTTTCCACACTCAACCCTTTCCTTTATTCCTGCACCGTTCTCTGTAAACACCACCACATCCCCGTTCTCTGCAAGGATTATGTTCTCCTCTGGTACACCCACCCTTTTTGCGAGCCTACAGTGTCGTACAAGGTGCCTGTACTCACCGTGTACAGGAATAAAGTATCTTGGCTTTACGAGATTGAGCATTATCTTCAGTTCCTCCTGGCTTGCGTGTCCTGATACATGGACCTCTGAGACCTTCTCGTATATAACATCCGCACCACGCCTGTGGAGGTGGTTCATCATGTTGGTTATAGCCTTTTCATGCCCTGGTATGAATTTTGAGGACAGCACCACTGTATCACCCTCGGTTATCTTTATGTACTTGTGGTTGTCCATTGCCATCCTCGTAAGTGCGCTCATGGGCTCACCCTGACTGCCTGTGGTAAGGAGTACCACCCTCTGGGGAGGTATGTTGTTGAGTTCCTTTATATCCACTATGAGCCCCTCTGCAACCTTGAGATAGCCCAGTTGCCTTGCTATCCTTACGTTTGCAAGCATACTCTTGCCATTGAGGATTACCTTTCTGCCGAACCTGTCTGCGGTATCGAGCACCTGCTGTATACGGTGTATATTGGAAGAGAACACCGCAACTATTATCCTCCCTGTACATCTCCTGAATATATCCTCAAGATTGGTGCCTATCTCCCTTTCCGAGAGTGAATATCCCTCCCTTTCCACGTTGGTGGAATCCGAGAGCAGTACCAGCACCCCCCTGTCACCGTACTCTGCAAACCTTGCATAGTCCATCACCTCTCCATCCACAGGGGTCTGATCCATCTTGAAGTCCCCTGTATGTACTACCACGCCGAGGGGGGTCTTTATGGCGAGTCCCACACCATCGACTATCGAGTGGCTCACACGGATGAACTCCACTGTAAAAGCCCCTATGGTGACCGTATCCCTCGGCTTTACGGTCCTGAGTGCTATATTACCCATGAGACCGAACTCAGAGAGCTTCGCCTCTATGAGCCCTATTGTAAGGGCTGTTGCATAAATCGGTACATTTATCTCCTTGAGTACGAAGGGAAGGGCACCTGTATGGTCTTCGTGTCCGTGGGTTATGATGAATGCCTTTACCTTGTGACGGTTCTTCCTCAGATAGGTTATGTCGGGTATGACAAGGTCTATACCCAGCATGTAGTCCTCGGGGAACATGAGACCACAGTCTATGACTATAAGATCATCCCCGTACTCCATAGCCATCATGTTGAGTCCTATCTCTCCGAGCCCACCGAGGGGGATGATCCTGAGTGGAGTGGATGTCCCTGGATTATCCCTCATCTCCTATCCTTTTAAGTTCCCTTTCTATAGCCTCCTTTGTCCTTACCCTCAGTTCCCTGTCTTCGACACCCCTGGTCTGTATGGGACTGCCTATGGATACCTTTACACTGGATGGCTGTATGAGGAGTGTGCCCTTCCTCATGATATCCCTCGTACCCTTTATAGCTATCGGTACTATGGGTACCTCGCTTCTGGCTGCAAGCCAGAAGCCCCCGCGCTTGAAAGGAAGGAGTCTATCTCCCGGGTTCCTCGTACCCTCCGGGAAGATGAGTACAGATGTACCCTGTTTTATCCTCTCTGCGGCCTCCTCTATACTCCTGTATGCCTTGCCTGCGTGTTCCCTGTCTATGCCTATGTAGCCTGCAAGCCTCATCGTCCAGCCTATGATGGGTATCTTAAAAAGGCTCTGCTTTGCCACCCACCTGAACTGGAGTGGCAGGTATCCCAGAAGGGCGGGTATGTCGAATATACCCTGATGGTTGGATGCGAGTATCACAGGACCACCAGAAGGGAGGTTTTCAAGTCCCCGTACATCCACGTTCACACCCGCAAGCAGGAGCACCATCCTCGACCACAGGGCACTTATGGAGTGTACGGTATGACCGCTTCTATCGAAGATAAAGGATATGAGCACCACCATGAAGAGTACGAGGGTTACGGGCAGGCCAACACCCCAGACGATAATGGTACGGAAAAGCATAGAAGAAATTTTACTTTTTCACGGATGGTAAGTCAAATCCCTTATTAGAGGGGGGAGCCTTTGTAAGTATGCTCCCCCTCGAAAGAAACCATCCTAAGCAGACACCTTCCTCAGGTAAAGCCTCCTCCGCAGGATGTAGACCGCGGACACAGAGACCACAACCACTCCCCAACCCGGATACTCTATGGCATACACAACCGGTGTCAGGGCAAGGCGTACCACTATTCTCAAAAGGGTATATTCCCTTATGAGGTCTGCAACCGGTGGCGAGTATTCATAGTAAAGGGAGACGAACATCCTCCCGGGTGCATTGGTCAGGAGATACCTGTCCCTGAAATCCCTCAATGCCCTTACATGGGGATGGAGGTAGCTCCCGTAGGTAGCAGTGGCTATGAAACACCCACCACCTCCATTATCGTCACTACTCTGGGGCTTTACCTTGAAACTGGCGGAGATGGTATGGTCAGAGGTTACGTTGGTAAAGGTGTAGCTCGTTATCTTGCCCTGTGAGTTACCGTCCACAACCACGTCGTCCACCTCGTAGCCGGAATCAGGTGTTATGGTGAAGGTCTGGTCTGCACCGTACACCACTGTTACACTGCCGGATGGCGAGATGGAACCACCACTTCCTGCCGATGCGGTGATGGTGTAGGCGGTTATGGAGAGGTCTGCCGTTATGTTGCTACCGCTGGTCTGTATATTTCCTATGTTCACGGTACTCTGGCTTCCGTCCCAGAGTTTACTGTTCGGGGTAGTGCTGTCGCCGAGGGAGATTTGACCGGATGAACCAGGGAACGGGTCTCCATCGTCGCCATCGTTCGTACCATCTTCGAGGTCGAGGTTCCCGTCTGCCTGTATGAGCGCGACCTTGTAGTGTGTGGTGGAGCAATCGGTGGTGGATGAATTACACTCCTCTGTGTTGTTATCCTTGCCTTCATCTATGTGCCATACAAGTAAGCCCGCTCCTGGCAGTCCTGCATCGAAACCAGAGGTCTGACGATTCTCGATTAGAAAATACTCCCCTCCCGAGGACGGACTCCCATCGCGGAACTGATATACATCGGAGGTGGAGTGTGCGGGCTCTATCACTTCAGCCGTGAGTGTACCCGTGACCTTGGTGGGTGCAATCCAGCCGAGTTTGTACTTGCTCCACGCGGACAGATGGGCAGGGGTATCTCCCGCGGTTGTATCCTTGTTCCATCCTCCCCTGCCCATGAGCCCCCATCTGCCTATACCCCATGAGGAACCATCGGTATCGTAGAGATCGGGCAGACCGAGTACATGACCGAACTCATGGGCAAAGACACCGATGGTTATCATCTCACCACTGGTAGAGGGGTACTTGAGTACCTCTGGCTGGAGGGTGTAGACGTTCACCTTTATAGAGCCGCATGTTGCGGTGTCATTGGTCGTGTACTCCCCTGCACCGTCACCCCTGAGGTTTGCACTGTAAAGGTCCCACTGATGGGACCACAGGTCGTTTGCATTCTGGCTCGTCTCCTCTGCTGGTCCCTGATGTACAACGATGACCGCATCCACGTAACAGTCCCCATCGGCGTCGTACTTGGAATAGTCTATGGACCCATCTGCTGCCGCCACAGCCTCCCTTACGAACTCTGCACGGCGCTTGTCGTCGCCCGTGGTGGGGTCGTTCTCTCCGTAATAGTCATGGTTCTGCGATACCTGCACCCACCCGTACACGTCCCCTGTGAGGGTGAAATTGCCGTAGGATACCTCGCTGTAGTAGTCCGTAAGGGTCTTGGTACCGGTGAAGAGGAGGCTTTCGAACTGGGATTTAGAGTACGTCGTGGTCGTATCGTTGAAGTTCGCGAGTATCACTGGGACACGTATCGTACCGGTGGTTTTGTTCAACGGTGCCCTTTTCGGGATGTCCGCAACCCCTTTCATTTTACCCGTCCCTTCCATCAAGGGCCTCAGGTGCCTTGCGAAGGGCGGGATATCCACCCCCACCGTGAACGGAGAGGGTTTGAGCCTGCCCGTGGTATGGTCCCTCTCTGCATATACCCACCAGCCTGTGGAGGTATTCTTAATGATGGTGTATCCATCCTCTGTCTCCCATCCATGTGCCCATTCATCCCCCCACATCCTCGCCCTGAACCCGGTCCCATCGGGCTGGGTGAGGGTGAATATATCCGATGGGGCAGGCATGGGAAACCCGCGGACAGGAAGGAGAATGGATAAGATGATCAGGGTAAAGAGATAAAGAAGATGTGGTCTGTTCATGGCTTGTTTGTCTCCTCCGTGTTGTATATCCAGAATCTACCACCCCTTTCATCCCCCCTGAACCTTGCCCTTGCACGTATCCTCTTGCCGAAGATGGTGGGCGAAAGCCCCTCCTTGGTGTAGAAGGGTACGTACTCGCCCTCCCTTCCAGACAGAAAATCCGCCTTCCCCTCCACAGCCCTTGTAGATTCTATGAGTATGGTGACCCTGTGGAGTGTAATGGGTGGGTGTATGCCTTCAAGGGAGGAAGAGAGGATGGCATATTCAACCACAGTGCCCTCTACTATCGTCTCGTTGGGTATAACAGGCATGTTGCCCCCATACAGGGGACCGGCAAGGCAGAAAAGCGATATGGGAATGAATAGATACCAGGGTCGTACAGTCATGGAAATAATACCTGAAGGACCTCCAAGGTCCTTCCATGCGGATGGTCAAGATTCTATAATTATTTTTGGGTATTTTCAAGGATTTTCGGTAGAGGTCCCTGTGGATGCCCTTTCCCTCAGTGGGCTGGCTCTCAAAAACCCTCATTCTGCCAGGACAGGTCTACTTTCTGGAGGGATGAATAGAGTAGTCCCATCATAGATTGCCCATAAAAGGTCTTGAAGTCGGCCTCCTGTAGTGGTAAAGTATTTCAAAAGGTGTTGTTGTGGGGAAAACCCTCCGGGCTATCGCCCTTTTCTGGTAAAAAGGTGTTTTCCCCTGTCCCCTTTCCCAGAAAACTTTAGATTAGAAGTTTTGGGGAAGGGAGTTTGAGGGGAACCCCTTTTACAAAAGGGGTTCCCCTCAGGATACAGACAAGTCCGAAAAAGATATCTACCTCAGTAAATCCATGGGGGTTTCAGGGGGTGTAATCCCCTGAAGCAAAGCAACGAAGTTGCTTTTATAATAAACATACCTTTGTAAGGAGGGGGTTTCAGGGGGTGCAACCCCCTGAAGCAAAGCAACGAAGTTGCTTTTATAATAAACATACCTTTGTAAGGAGGGGGTTTCAGGGGGTGTAACCCCCTGAAGAAAATGTTCTGACCCTTTAGAT
>WGFF01000348.1 GCA_015492355.1 Deltaproteobacteria bacterium | reverse complement strand
TCTGGGGGATTCAGGGGGTGAAACCCCCTGAAGATGTGAAGCCCCGCCTTGTAGGCGGGGAGTTTTACTGCAGAGATACCTTAAAGGAGGAGATATGCCTATACGGGTGTACAATTCTCTGACAAGGAGAAAGGAGGAGTTCAAGCCCATTGAGCCAGGGGAGGTCAGGATGTATGTGTGTGGTCCCACGGTCTATGACCTGAGCCATATAGGTCATGCAAGGAGTGCGGTGGCATTCGATGTCATATACAGGTACCTGCGGTACAGGGGCTACAGGGTAAGATACACACGCAACTATACGGATGTGGATGATAAGATAATAAAGAGGGCAATGGATGAGGGTACAGACAGCAGTATGGTGGCAGAGAGATATATAAAGGCGTTCGATGAGGATATGGCTTGTCTCGGTGTGGAGACCCCCACATATACACCGAGGGCAACAGAGAGTATAAAAAAGATGATAGAGATTATAAGTGGGCTCATCGACAGGGGTTATGCGTACACCGTGGATGGTGATGTATTCTTCTGTGTCAGGAGGTTCAATGATTATGGAAAACTCTCTGGAAAGAATATAGACGAGCTTGCAAGTGGTGCGAGGATAGAGGTGGACGAGAGGAAGAAGGACCCGCTGGATTTCGCCCTCTGGAAGAAGAGCAAACCAGGGGAGCCATGGTGGGATAGTCCCTGGGGCAGGGGAAGACCTGGCTGGCATATAGAGTGCTCTGCCATGTGCCTTGAATGGCTCGGAGAAACCATAGATATACACGGTGGCGGAAAGGACCTCATATTCCCCCACCACGAAAACGAGATAGCCCAGAGCGAAGCCCTCACAGGCAGACCATTTGTTAGATACTGGCTCCACAATGGCTTTGTAAACATAGACAAGGTCAAGATGAGTAAGTCCCTCGGCAATATTCTTAATATAAGGGATGTGGTAAGGGTCCACACCCCTGAGGCTGTAAGGTTCTTTCTCCTTTCCAGCCACTACCGCTCACCCATAGACTATACTGCCTCGTCCCTCAGGGAGGCAGAAAAGGCACTGGACAGGTTCTATACCACCCTCAAGAGGATGGAGGAGGATTTCGGTATCAACAATACCAGTGTCAGGCGGACAGATGTGGAGGAGAGGATGAAGCCTGTAGTAGACGCTATGGACGATGACTTCAACACCGCAGAGGCAATAGGCTACGTGTTCGAAGAGGTAAACAGGGCAAACAGGCTTATGGATATGGCAGGAAACAGAGGGATGAAGGGTGAATGGAGGGAGGAACTTGCCATCATAAGGGAGGTGTTCAGGGAGGCAGGTGGGTTTCTGGGTGTCTTTTCAAGGAGACCAGAGGAGTATTTCGATGATGTGAGATCGCGCATAACAGTGCCGGTGGAAGAGATAGAAAGGCTCGTAGATGAAAGGAACAGGGCAAGGAAGGAGAAAAACTTTGAACTCGCAGACAGGATAAGGGATGGGCTCAGGAAGCAAGGTATAATACTCGAGGACACCCCCAAGGGTACCATCTGGAAGGTAAGGATAGAGTGAAGCCCCGCCTGCAAGGCGGGGCTTCACATCTTCAGGGAGGTTCATCCCCTGAAACCCCCAAAGACCCTATCCTGGTGGAGATCAATCGGTAAGACACTACAACTCAAAAAGAATCCACCCGAACCCGGGGTTCAAAGAGGTAGAGCCTCTTTGTGTCTTACAAGCCAGCCGATTCATCCCGTCGTCGGAGGAAGGGCATCCCTGACATGTGCAGTAAGCCCTTGAGGTATTCGTAGGAGACGGTATATCGCCCTGAAGGCACTGCTCCCTCGTACTGTTACGGTCTTCTCTATGGAGCCAGCCCTTCCCAGCCTTGAGACCTTCCTTCTCAGTCCGTGGAGGTCGAAGACCCTGCCTTTGAGCCTTATCTCCATAGAATCGTCCTCCCTTACCTCACCCTCCACACGAAGCCCGCCTATGTAAAGACGCAATAGGGTGGTAACAGTCCTGTACCTTACAGGGAGATAGAATATACCAGTGGGCTTGGAGGAGATAACGGTCTTTTCAGTTATCTCCAGGTCTATATCCAGTGCGGATAGTGCCATGTTCCTGGAGGTGCCTTCCTCGATGGATACCATGATATGCCTTTCCACAAATCTTCTGTATCTTATCACATCACGTGGCGAGTATCTTCTGAGGAACCTGAGTATGAGTAGATACCGCTTGAGTATGCTGGTGTATCTTCTGGGTCTTTTCCTTTCAGGGCTATCCCTGTAAGGGCTCTCCACCCCATGATAACACCCGTACAGGGACTGGATCTGGGTCTTGAGGTCTCCTCCCATGAGCCTTTTTGCAAGTTCACCAAGGTGATTGTAGGTCTCAAGAGCCCGCTCTGTAGACCCTATGGTAATCCTTTCCTGTACGAGTAGTGTCTTGATGGCCTGAGCCACCTTTTCGTGGATATGGAGCAGTTCTCTGTTCTGGGAGGCTGAAAGATCAGGGATATATGGGACGATTGTACCTATCATGGATTAGAATCTTCTCCTTCTAAGGAAATAGTCCCTGGGCAGTTTCTCGTAAAAGGCTCCTGTATCTTTTATCGGCGCTTCTGGATTATCGCTTTAACGATGGATAGCATCGGATGATGGTGGATGTGGGCTATAAGGGGTTATTGATTCCTGTAAGGCGGGTTCATCGTGGGTCTGGCAGATGGTGCAAAAGGGAACGGTTATCAGTCCGACCTCTCCTCCAGCGATGAAGAAGGCTATAACCCACACCCAGCATGAACGCCCATCCTGTAAAATGGAGTCTCCACCATAGTGTGGTGAGACCGGACATGGAAAGGGGAGATTTTATGCGCAATTCCCGCAGGATATCCAGTACTCTATCCTGTCCAGAAGTCCCCTGTCCTGTTCCACGAATTCAACACCCATGCCCGGTACGTATCCTTTCTTTGTATCCAGCCCCCTCTGCCATACCACCCTGCACCTGCATCTTATCTCTATTGTCTCTACCCCTGGCAGTCTGAATGTCACTGTGAAGACCTCACCCTCTTTTTTCGGGTTCGGTGTTGCTATGAACATTCCACCCCTTGACAGATTCTTTATGTATCCCAGAAACTCCTTACCATCCCTGTCCACCACAGCCTTGAGTGCTATTTTTTCTTCCCTTGCGTGTTTTCTCTTCTCTGGTGCTAAAGTGTGTGGCTGTATCTTGCCAAGGGTTGCGGTGCTACCATCTCCCATAGTGTATTATCTCCTCAAGAGGTTTTCTGTTCTTCTCCTCCCTTACGAGTTCCTTTACCGGATAACCTATGGTTATGATACCCACCACATCTATGTGTGGAGGTATCTTTAGTATTCTTTTTACCCTTTCAGGGTCTATTGCTGCGACCCAGCATGTGCCCAGTCCCTCTGCTGTTGCAGCACCTATCATCTCTGTAACAGCAATAGCCACATCCACCCAGGCATAGTTCCTGTGGTCTGTCTTTCTCACCCATGCCTGCCCGGGCTCTGCACACGCAACTATGACCACGGGTGCCTTTCTGAAACCCTCCTTTGTGAAGACCTCGTTAAGTTCTTCTCTACCTTCCTTTTCAACGACGATAAAATGCCACGGTTGACGATTCGCAGCACTCTGAGCCCGTCTGAGGATGGTAAGGAGCCTTGCGAGCTTGTCCCTTTCCACCTCCCTGTCGAGATACTCCCTTATGCTCCTTCTCCTGTCGTAGAGTTCATAGAATATCCTGAGTTTTTCATCCACTGTTGCCCCCTTTTCTATTCTATGAGGGCATCCACGAACTCCCTTGCATTGAATACCCTCAGGTCTTCCACACCCTCGCCAACACCTATAAAACGTACCGGTATGCCGAGTTCCCTGGCAATCGCTACTATTATACCACCTTTTGCAGTTCCGTCCAATTTGGTAATCACTATACCCGTAACACCCACTGCATCGTTAAAAAGCCTTGCCTGATTCAGGGCATTCTGTCCTGTTGTGGCATCTACCACAAGGAGGTTTTCGTGGGGTGCGCCCTCAAGTTCCCTGGCCACAACCCTTTTTATCTTTCTGAGCTCCTCCATCAGATTTACCTTTGTATGGAGCCTGCCAGCGGTGTCTATTATCACCACATCTATATCCCTTGCCACAGAAGCCCTCACCGCATCGAATGCCACTGCACCAGGGTCTCCACCCCTGGTCTGCTTTATCACTGGACAGCCTACCCTCTGAGCCCATATCTCCAGCTGTTCTATGGCACCAGCCCTGAATGTATCACCCGCACAGAGTAGCACTGACTTGCCAAGGGCTTTAAATCGTGATGCGAGTTTCCCTATGGTTGTGGTCTTGCCAACACCGTTCACACCCACAACCATTATGACGAAAGGTGACCTCTTTACCTCAAGTGGCTCTTCCACATCCTTGAGTATGTGGAAGAGTACATCCTTGAGATGGCTTTTGAGCCTTTTGAGGTCCCATCCTGCCATCACTCCCCTCAGGTCATCCACTATCTCCATCGACGTTGCCACACCCACATCCGAGGATATGAGCGCCTCTTCGAGCCGTTCAAAGAGCACCTCCCTTGATGTACCTGTAAGGGCACTCTCGATACCGCTCATGATGGTGTTGTGGGTCCTTGCGAGACCTGCCTTTAGCCTTGAAAGATTGAATCTCATAACGAGCCCCTTTACCCCCTTCATCGATCCATCGGATAGTTCAATATCTTTTAGCATAAAAGACCACTTTTTTAAAGCCTCAAGAATGCCAGAAAGGACCCTTTCACCAAGGAGGAGGAACCTTTGCTATATTTTCCCTTGACACAGTAGGTGGTAATATTTTACTCTTTTCAGTAAATCCTTGGAGGGGAGGTTGTCTCTGGTCCCGTCGCTGATTGCCAGAGGTCTTATAGGGCTTCAGGCATCTATGGTTACAATTATCCTTGAAAAAATCATGGATTTTTGTTAATCTTTTTAACAAGGTTTTGAATTTCTGTCGATGTATACAGGGGGTTGAACCGGGGCTTTGAAGGAGGGAGATAGAAACAATGGCAATGGGAAAAGATGCAACGGAACAGGGAAAAAGCCTTGGTAAATAGGTCACGCTCTTTGAGGAACAGGAGTATATCTTTCAAGAGGTTTTTAATTTTTCTTGTACTATTTACCCTTGCAGTAATAAGTCCTTATTATCTTCTAACCTTTGATGCTGGTGCAACAGGTGGTGCGTATAGATACACCAAACACGGTGCCACACAGCCTGGGGAGAACAATACCCAGAACGGTGGTGTAGACCGCTCTGTCACCGGGCAATGGCCCCCCTCGAGTGAGGCTGGCACGTATAAGAAGGGTGAGTGCACCCACTGCCATGAGCCCCATGCGAGCTTTGGGGGGAGCGAGCCCTATCCCAATGCAACGAACTATCCCAGTTTCATGTCCCAGAGTCAGGCACAGGGACCATCCCCCTATCTTCTCTTTTCCAATGCCCATGAACGTGGATTTACCGCTGAGTACGGTGCGAGTTTTTGCTGGACCTGCCATGAAAACCTGACACTCAACAGCAATCCCACTGGATGGGGATACTATGCCTTCTATCAGGGAAGGGACATATTCCTCAACGGTCCTCACTGGACACTCGGGTGGAGTGGGCTACAGTGGCCCGGAGAACCTCCAAACGGAGGCACTTCAACCATACACCCCAGGAATCCCAGAAGCGGTTTTTCTGCCCCCTGTCTCCACTGTCATACCCCTCATGGTATAAAGGCTGAGGATGCAGCAAGTGCCTATGATACATGGGCTGTGCCTGCGAGCAGACAGACAGTGGCAAGTGGTAATCCCGCTGTCACAGCCGACTATCTCATACCACATCAACTCATAGCCTGGGAAGAAGCACTGAGTGAGAACTGCCACGACAGTAGCGGACCAGCCATGGACGACATAAAGACCGAAATAGACAAAAGGACGCTCGTGGGAGGTAGTGGGCATCCTGTGGATGATACAAACCTTGCGGGAAGACATTTCGTGGGGGAATCACTACCTGTTACGACCAAGCATGTGGAATGTTACGACTGCCACAATCCACATGCAGAGTTCTACAACTGCGGTGGTGGACAGGGATACTTCTCAGGCATGAGGTACATAGACATAAACGGCAATGTGCAGGACCCCTGCCCCAAGGGTGCAAGACAGCCCTATATACACGAGGTATGTTTCAAGTGTCACGGAGACAGTTACAATCAGGTCTTCCAGGGCAATGCCTATCCTGATGATACCATCTACAGACCCGATGGACGGAGCAACAAACGCCTGGAGTTCGATCCATGTGATAGTTGCGGAAGCGATCCCGATCCCCTGCGTGGTCCCAACCAGAACTACAACAGTGCCTATCATCCTGTTGCACAGGCTGGAAGGAACAACTCAGCAGCCATACGGTTGCAACTCCTTGGTGGACTCACACCCACATCCACCATCAACTGTACCGATTGCCATAACAGTGAATCGGCAGGTGGGGTGGAAGGACCGGTAACGAAGAGCCATCTCAGGACTACCGATGTCAGTTCCAATTACACCGGCTCTCAGCCCATTGGACCCCATGGTTCACAGATAATAACCCCGACCCTTAACTTCAATTCCGGTGTGTCTGACAACGGAGACAGAAGTATACTCAGGGACTATTACTTCACCGGTACGCTCCCGCTCGATAGAGATCCCTTCAACTCACCGAGCAGTACCACAGAATTTCAGGACAGATTCAAGCTGTGTTTTAACTGTCACGACTGGAATACCTTTTACGGTAACAACGACAATACCAACTTCTACGGTGGAGGCGGTGGAGGTATGGGCGGTATGGGTGGTGGAGGTATGGGTGGAGGCAATCTCCATGCCCTCCATCTGAATGGGACCGGTGGAATGGGATGGGGTCCTACCTACGAGGCATGTATGACCTGCCACTACAATGTACACAGCAATGTACAGGCAACCAACACACTCTATGACACTGGGGCAGGACTCCCACCCGATGGGGATACCCATCTTGTGAACTTCGCACCCGATGTGGTAACAGGATACAGTTATTCCAAGCCTGCATGGTACTATTCAGGTGGTCAGATGAACTGCAATCTCAGATGCCATGGCAGGGTGATGACCTATTCCTACAACTGTAGCCACAGCAATACAAGCACTGGAGAGACCACGGATACATGCAACGATTTCTGATTTCAATAACAGCGTGTCTTTTCTTCCTGTCCCTTTTCTCTGTAACGTCTCTTTACAGCAGTACCTTCCCGAGGTATCACCTCTATGTGGCACGTATTCAGCACGACGATGTGATAGTCATAGATACTGCCACTGAAAAGGTCATAGACAGGATAGACATGGGCTACAGCGCCAACCCTGTGGAACTCGTGCCATCTTCTGATTACAGGTTCGTCTACGTTGCCAACAGGGGCTATGATGAGGTGGCTGTTGTTGATAGTGCCACAAGGAAGATAATCAGGAGGATAAAGGTGGGGGTGCATCCCCATTATCTGAGGATATCACCCGATGGGAGGTATCTGGTCGTTGCAAATAACCAGGATTTCCATGCCTCGGTTATCGACCTTAAAACCTACACGGTAGTTGGCAATCCAGCCATTGACAAGGGGGCATCTGGTGTGGGCTTTCTCGATGACAACAGAACGGTCTACATACCCTCCCTTTATCAGAACACCATATCCATAATAGACCTTGAGACCATGAAGCGCGTCTCTGTGTTGAGAAACATACCAGAGCCATGGGCTATGGAGATACCACACGGTGGTCCGCTGGCTTACTTCGGTAGTCATAAAAAGAAGATATCCATCTTCGATACGAGGACAAACAGGATAATAGATGACGTAACCGTTGGTGATACACCTGGCTACATAACCATCACACCTGATGGACGACTTGCCTTTGTGTCGAACAACTTTTCGAGGTCTGTTTCTGTTGTTGACCTCGAAAAACGGAGCGTGATAAAGGAGATAAAGGCGGGGTTCTTTCCCAATGCATCAGCCCTTTCACCTGATGGTAGATTTGTCTTTGTGAGCAACTATGGAGATGGATTCTATGATGGAAGTGTATCCATAATAGACGTAAAGTCCCTGAAAGAGGTAAAGAGGATTACCTCTCTTTCCTATCCCAGGGGTGTGGGAGTCCTTCCAGCGGAGACAGGCTCACATGGTGAGTGATCATCGTGGCTAAACCCTGGCTTGAAAAGTAAATACTCTTTTCCAGAGAAGTAGAGACCTCTTTTTTTACCCTTAGAGGGAAGCCCTTGCAGGAGGGTTTTTAGATTCATATCTCCCTCGGCTCCTTCATTAATACTGTTTGTCCCATGTACACAATCATATCACCACACCTATTCGTCCTGATAAACTTGCTGGTAGCCATTGCATCCTTTCTGTTTTTTTCGAGATACGGTCTCCATGAACGGTACTTCTTTGTACCTGTATTCCTCCTTGCGCTGATATACGGGATTATAAATCTCACAAGGCAGAAAAGGGGGCTCAGCCCCTTTGCTGTCAGGAGGCAGATAAGGACTGTACCACTTCTCAGACAGGCAATAGCCAGATACTTGGTATGGCTTGTTGTCATCTACCTGGCTTTGAGGTTCTATGAAACCCATCCGTTCTACGGTCGTTTCAGGGAGAACATTACCTTTTTTTCGTTTTTCTTCAAGCTCTACCTTGTGGCAGGGCTTCCGTACTTTGTTCTGACCCTTGTGGTAAAATCCTCCAGGATGGAGGACTTCTACGACCCTGCGGTAAGGATTATCCATATAATCAAGCACACTATCACAGGTATCATACGCAGAAAGGGATTGCACGCTATTCTCAGGGTATTCAGGAGGGAGTACAACCAGAAGGTCCTTCTTAACCTTGTTATGCGATGCTACTTCATACCAGTGATGATTGTACAGGTATATGTGAATATAGATAATTCTATCAGGTATTCAGGGCATAATTTTGGAGGGTACGATTTCTTCACCATCTGTCTATGGATAACATCCATACTCTGGCTCATGGACACTGTTAATGCCAGCCTGAGTTACTGCATTGAGTCGAGGTGGGTGGAGAACCGTTCCCGCTCCATAGACCTCACCGTTGGGGGATGGCTTGTCTGCCTTGCCTGTTATCCCCCCATGAACGATATAACAGGCACGTTCTTTCCCTTTGGTCCCCTTGTGGCGATGAGATACCCTGAATCGTTTCTGTTCAAGGATATGACCTTCATGTATATATTCAAGGTAGTGGAGATATTACTTCTTGTGGCTCATGTTTACGCCGATATTTCCCTTGGTCCCTCCGTTGCAAACATTACCTTTAAAAGAATACAGACAAGGGGACCCTTCGGGATGGTAAGGCATCCAGGCACCACAACCAAACTCACCCTGTGGTGGTTTCAATCAGCCCTTTATACGGAGTTCTGGAGACTGGAGTTCATACTCGGACATATCATGTGGAACGTGATATACATACTGCGCGCCCTTACAGAAGAGCGCCATCTGAGTAAGTTCGGTGAATATAGGGAGTATATGAAAAAAGTGAGATACAGGTTTGTACCAGGGCTTATCTGAGTTTGGGTGTCTGGTGGAGGGGAAGCACGTTCTTAAAACAATTTGACAATCGCCTTACGTGTCCATAAAATATTATAGATAGACTCAAATCCTGTGGAGGTGTATACAAGATGCCCTTATACGAGTACAGATGTAACGATTGCGGTAAGGAATTCGAGATAATCCAGAAGTTTTCAGATGAGGTTCTTAAAGAGTGCATATACTGTTCTGGCAGGGTCGAAAGGCTTATATCCCAGTCCTCCTTCATACTCAAGGGTAGTGGTTGGTATCTTACCGATTATGCAAGAAAGGATAGGAGCGGATCGGATAGATCGAAGGATACAAAGAATAATAAACCAGAATGTGCAACCTGTACCTCGACATGCGATACATAGGATGGCTTTTTCTCTGAAAGCCTGCCTTCTTTACCATGTCCCTGAAAATAACAGACCTTCCCGTGGGGATATACATTAATGGAGATAAGAACTGTAGCCATTGACCTTGCCAGGCGGTCAGGGAGACTACTGAAAGAGAATTTAGGGCACGCAGGGAGGATCGAGTTCAAGGGAGAGGTGGATATTGTAACCGAGATGGACAGAAAGGCAGAGGCACTCATTGTGGAGGAATTGAAGAGGAGGTTTCCTGACCACGGGATACTTACAGAGGAGAGTAGGGAGAAGACCACCAGCTCTGGATGCCGATGGATTATAGACCCCCTCGATGGGACGACTAACTATGCCCATGGATTCCCGGTATTCTGTGTGTCCATAGCCTTTGAGCATAATGGGGATGTGGTCTTCGGTACTGTATACGACCCTGTGCTCGATGAACTCTTTGTTGCGGAGAAAGGTAAGGGGGCATTCATGAACGATACGAGACTGAGGGTCTCTGTGGTGAGTACCCTTGACAAGAGCCTCCTTGCCACGGGTTTTCCCTATGATCTGAGGACATCCAAGGAGAACAATCTCGATCACTTTGCCAATTTTGCCCTCAGGGCACAGGCTATCCGCAGGGCTGGTTCTGCCGCCCTTGATCTGTGTTACGTTGGGTGCGGGAGGTTCGATGGCTTCTGGGAGATAAAACTCCATCCATGGGATGTGGCAGTGGGTGCGCTCGTGGTGGAGGAGGCAGGTGGAAGGATTACAGATTTTGAGGGCAGACCATTTTCTATCTATAGCAGTGAGTGTGTCGCATCCAACGGCATCATACACGATGAGATGCTACAGGTATTGAAGAAAGGGCGATAGAAAGCCGACCTATCCTTGAAGGATTCTTATGAGATAGTGCCTGTAAGAAGTCCACAAGAGTCCTGTCCCTTTATTATCCTATATGACCCCGTGTGGACCGTTTGTACCTGACAGCATCCTCTTTTGTGAGTATGTTTTTTTG